>JAUNBU010000099.1 GCA_030526925.1 Bacillota bacterium
AAAACAGATCATCTTCTCTAAGCTGCTCTCTCAGCGTCTTAAAGTCCGGCGCCTGTAGCTGCCCGCGCACTGATCTGCCATTTTTTTTCGCTGCACTGTATTCGTAAAGCGGCACTGTGCTCTCCTCTCTCCCCTACTCGATTCATTATACTACATCGGAGGCATTTTTACCATGAAATCTGACGAAAAATGTCAAAAATTGTGTGTTTTTGGTTCTTCTTTGCCTAAAGCCCGAAAAGCGAGGTATACCAACCTATGAGAGCAGGCCCCATGTAAAGGGCGACCATTATTCCAACCACCAGAAAAGGTCCGAAAGCAAAGTGGTCCTTTCTGCCCTTTTTGCCGCTGGTCATCAGGTATATCCCGTATATCCCGCCCGTTACCAGTCCTATGAATATGGCGACCAGCTCCGACTGCCATCCCAGCATAAACCCGCAGACTGCCATCAGCTTGATATCTCCGCCTCCAAAGCTGTTTGAAATGATGAGATTCATCAAAATCATGGGCAGGGCTACTGCGACAACACCGATCAGCTTGGAGATGATGGTTGCGTCATTGATAGCGAGAATGGGAATCGCCGTCAGCAGCGCCGGTATCATAAGCAATAAGACAAGACCGTTGGGGATCTCCATGGTGTCGCGGTCTATGAAGGCTATGGCTATGAGGATGCAGGCAGCCATAAATGTAATAAGCGATTGCCACGTTATGCCGTAGACGGCTACGCTTATGACAAAGAAAATCCCGCCCAGAAGCTCCACCAGAGGATATCTGCCGGAGATGGGCTCTCCGCAGTAGCGGCAGCGTCTTTTGAGACACAGAAAACTGACCACAGGTACTAAATCAATGGCCTTCAGCGATTCGCCGCACTTAGGGCAGAATGATCTGCCTTTGGCAACGCTTATATGATTGGGCACCCTGTAGATGACTACGTTCAGGAAGCTGCCGATGCAGATCCCGAATAAGAATGCAAAGCCGTAGATCACTCCGTAGGCGACATATAGCATATGTATTACCTCCTCGGTATGTCAAAATGGTTTATCGTCATAAATCGATGGTCAAAGGAAAACTTCTGATTTCATTGTCAAAAGCGACAGCCGACCGAAAACTTCTGAAAAAAAACCGGAGACAATGCCCCCGGTTTTTTAAAGTCAATCTATAATGGTACCCACTATTCTTCGATTTCAAAGCCTTTATCGTATGCCCCGTCTGCGTCTGCTGTGCTGTGGTATACTACAGTGATGCCATCAGACGATACATACGTAAAGCTTGTAACCATGCCAGCTCCTACCGCGATATCGCCCGTGAGACTGCCCTCAACACCAGCTAACGCTATTACCTCAGCGCCATCAACTGTTGCAACAGCTGAATCTGATGCATAATCCTCCGATGCTACTGTCTGAGCTGCCAATAACACAGTCCTTGCTTCAACGATTGCTGTCTTGTTCTGTGCCTTATCAATCCAGCCAACCATGGATGGGATCAGAATCGCTGCCAGGATTGCCAGGATAACCAGTACTACGATAACTTCTACCAGGGTGAAACCCTTTTTCTCCTTGCTTCTTTTGATTAATTTGTTCATAATTACACTCTCCCTCTGTTTTCATGTACCCTATAAATCTACTACTAAAGTACTATTTTCGACTTTAGAGTACTCCTTTCGGCAAAAGTTGTCAAGGGGTTTTATGCAAATATCTTGCTTTTTTTGGCTTTTTTTGGATTACAGTGTAACACTTGAACCCATTGCAAATGCTGGTTTCCTATCGAAAATTTCAAGTTACTCGGTTACATGGCGCTTTATTGATTTAAACCACCACACTTTATCGGTTTAAATCGCTCTCTATCGGCGTTTTGCTACCACATATTGTGCCGGTCCACGACCTCAGGATCAGTTAGTTTTAAAACTTGCACTGTCGATTACGTTGTATTCCGCCGATCCCGTTTTCTGACTTCCTACTACTGTAGTTCCCGATACCAGGTTGCTTATGCTTCCATCCGTCATATTCACTTCACACCTGGAAACCGCTATCTCATCGTTCACCTTTGAATTTGAGATTTTCGTACCTGTCCAGTATATATACGTCCTTCCGTCTTTCAGCTCAACCTTCCAGCTGGAGTTATCAGTATCTATTCCCTGTTCCTTCAGCAAATCGTTCATCGCAACAGCCATGCCTGATATTCCGTCAGCCTTAGGTGCTTCAGAGTTGATTTCACGTGTATCTTTGCCTGCAAAATAGTTGACAAAGGTTTGTTTCAATAAATTCTTACCGATGGCCGCCATAGATTTCTCAGCGGAATCCTCCGGACTGCCGTGGACGCTGCAGGTCACTATGACTTCTCCGTTTTCTTTATCTTCCGTATATGAGTATTTGCCGCCGGATGGGCACATTTCGTCCATATCACCGTAGTTTTCCATCACGTATTCCTCAAACCCCACATCATCCGTATCATAGGTCTGAAGATACAGCTGATAGTATCTGGTGATATTGCTTCTGTCCAGCTTGCAGACTCTCTCGTTGGCTTCGGCGATATAGTTCACATACGTGGGTATCAAAATGGCTGCCAGAATCGCCAGGATCACCAGCACCACGATGACTTCCACCAGCGTGAAACCACGGCTGCCGCCTTTCCTTGCCCTAATGACGCCTGCCCTTGCCCGAAGGACGCCCTTGACGCCCCGGCCTTGTACTTTTTCCATGATCGTTTTCTCTGTTGTTCTGTTCCTTTCCATGATTCCTCTCCTCGGCAGAGATCACTTACCCTTCTTGTCAGCCAGCAGCGGCTTGATCAGGTTATAGATCTCGCTTGCCTTTTTGTTGTCCTTGTCGGGATATTTTTTCATGAGGGCGTTGTTGATGCCCTGCTTCGTCTTGTACTGCTTCATGAACTGGATCACCGTCTCCACCACGTCCTTGTCGTCGATCAGCTTGGAGACCTCCTGCCGCATCTCTTCCTGTTCCTTATTGGCGTTCCTGCCGGAAAGATCCACCACCAGCTCTACGCTGACCTTCTTTCTCGCCCAGTAGGATACCAGGCAGGAAAATCCGTTGTCTTTGGTGACTATATAGTAGTTGATGTCCCTGTTGTCCTTATTCTCGCATATCAGATAGCCCAGATAAGACGATAGCTGGAAATCCAAGGCATTCTTGACGCCCACCTCCACTCGCTGAAAATAGATGCTGGCCTGGGATTCGTTGATCCGCCTGTGGAGTCCGAAGGTCAGGTTGTCCGCATGTTCGCTGTAAAAGATACAGACCGCATCCTCTTCGGACAGCTTGCTGATGCCGTCCAGTCCTCTGGTTTTAACATTCTCGTAATCGATCAGATAATAATTCACTAATAACTTCCTTTCGGTATTGTACCTTCTCATACTTTTTTCCTATATCTTAGATTATTGTACCACATTTTTCCTTGATGCAACAGAGGAAAAAGAAAATCCGTTCTGCTCCGGAATTTCTAAAAGTGATTGCACCACGGCATGTCTTGTGTTATTATGTTGCCGGACGGATGGTATTCAAATCGAAACTATACCAAAACAATTTCATCATTTTAACAAACCGATTCATTTCCCAGATGCCGGCGAGAAAAAATCATTCCCGGTATAGATGCTTTTATCCGTAACGGAACGAGACAGAGGGATGTCGCCTCACCTGAAACTGATCCTATCCGCTGTGCAGACGCAACAGGTGCGTACTGCGGGGACGCCGGATAGCAAGGAGGAGGAGATGCAAACTGAATACAGGTTTTATCGGAGCAGGAAAGGTAGGCTGCAGCCTGGGCAAATATTTTTCTGAAAAAGCCCCCGGCCTACAGGTGAAAGGCTATTACGACTTTCATCGAAACTCGTCGCAGGATGCGGCAAAGTTCGTACACGTTAAATCATATGAAACGCTAAAAGACTTGATCGGTGAGTGCGATATGATTTTTCTGACTGTTCCCGACGGCAGCATCAAAGATGTCTGGAAGGAAGTTTCCCGGCACGATGTGAACGGAAAGTTGATATGTCATTGTAGCGGCTCAATGTCCGCCTCTGACGCCTTTGAAGGGCTGAAGGAGACGGGAGCTCTGGGATATTCGATCCATCCGCTGTTCGCAGTAAGCGACAAGTACCACGCTTACAAAGAACTGCCGGGTGTTTTTTTTACACTGGAAGGAAGCGACCCCTGCCTTTCCATGATAAGGGAAATGCTGGAGCAGATGGGAAACCCTGTCCGCATCATCGCGCCTGACAAAAAGACCACCTACCACTGCGGCGCGGCGACAGCAAGCAATCTGGTCTGCGGGCTCATAGACCTGAGCATCGAGCTGCTGAAGGACTGCGGCTTTGAGGAGCCGGATGCCATCAAAGCGCTGGCGCCCATCCTCACAGGCAACATGCAGCACATCGCATCAAACGGACCTGCGGCGAGCCTGACGGGACCCATCGAGCGAAACGATGTGAATACGGTGCGGGAGCATCTGGGCTGCCTGAAGGATGACGACGCACGGCAGCTTTACCGCCTGCTCAGTATGCGGCTGGTGGACATGGCGCAGCAGCGTCACGAAGACAGGGATTATTCTGATATGAGACAACTTCTGAGAAAGGACGAAACGAAATGAAAAATACGGTTGCAAGCTTAATGAAGATGAAGGAAAAGGGTGAAAAGATTTCCATGCTCACCTGCTACGACTACTCCACCGCCCGGCTCATGGAGGATGCGGGAGTCAACATGCTGCTGGTGGGCGATTCTCTGGGCAACACCATGCTTGGCTATCCTGATACTCTGGCGGTGACCATGGATGACATGATCCATCACGGCGCTGCTGTAGTGCGGGGATGCAAGGAGACCTTCGTGGTGATCGATATGCCTTTCATGTCCTATCAGGCTTCCGTTTATGACGCTGTTGTAAATGCGGGAAGGCTCATCAAGGAAACGGGCGGCAATGCTGTCAAGCTGGAGGGCGGCGCTGCCGTCAAGGAGCAGATCAGGGCCATCACGGATGCAGGGATTCCGGTGGTGGCTCACATAGGCATGACGCCTCAATCGGTCAACACTTTCGGCGGCTTTAAAGTTCAGGGAAAGAGCGAGGCGCAGGCTGCTCAGATATTGCAGGACGCCTACGACGTGCAGGAAGCGGGGGCATTTTCCGTGGTTCTGGAGTGCGTGCCCACCAAGCTGGCGACTCTCATCAGTGAAAGGCTGACCATACCTACCATCGGCATCGGCGCGGGGGAAGGCTGCGACGGGCAGGTTCTGGTATGGCAGGATATGCTGGGAATGTTCAAAGATTATGTTCCTAAGTTTGTCAAGCATTTTGCCAACGTGGGCGATACCATGGTGCAGGCGTTCAAGGACTACGATGAGGAAGTCAAGGCGGGGATTTTCCCTGCGGAGGCTCACGGGTTCAAGATCGACGATGAGATCATAGAGAAGCTGGCGGATAAATAATTTAAGAAGAGATGGCGGCAGGCAGCAACAGCAGAAAGGAAACAAGATGAAGATAGCAACCACCATAGAAGAAGTACGACAGGAAGTGAGAGAATGGAAAAGGCAGGGTCTTACGGTAGGCCTGGTGCCCACCATGGGCGCTTTACATGAAGGCCACGCATCGCTGGTAGAGAGAGCCTATCGGGACTGCAACCGTGTGGTTGCTTCGGTTTTCGTGAACCCTACTCAGTTTGCGGCTGACGAGGATCTGGAAAGCTATCCCAGGGATTTTGAAGAAGACTGCCGCATTTTGCAGAGAAAGGGCTGCCATCTCGTCTTTCATCCTTCTGTTTCGGAAATGTACCCGGAGGGATTTGCCACTTATGTGGAGCTGACCTCGGATATGACGAAACAGCTTTGCGGCAAAACGAGACCGGGACACTTCAAAGGCGTCTGCACCGTGGTCAGCAAGCTTTTTAACATAGTGACCCCCGACAAGGCATACTTCGGTGAAAAGGACGCCCAGCAGCTGGCGGTGATCCGCCGGATGGTTTTTGATATGGCGATGGATGTGAAGATCGTCGGCTGTCCTACGGTGCGTGAAGCCGACGGTCTTGCCAAATCCAGTCGCAACGACTACCTGAACGATGATGAAAGAAAGGCAGCCTGCGTGCTCTACCGAGCGCTGCAGGCAGCCCTGGAATACATCGGTGACGGGCCTCATGCCGTTGCTGTAAGCGCTCCGGGCACATCGGCAGGTCCATGCACGGAAGCCTCCAACGTGCTGCCCCTGATCCGCAATATCATTGCGGAAGAACCGCTGGCGGAGATCGACTACATCGAGATCGTAGACGGAGAAACCCTCCAGCCGGTAGAGATCATCAAAGCCGGCGACCTGATCGCCATCGCCATATATATCGGCAAAACACGCCTGATCGATAATGTTAGGGTGTGAGGCAAGAGTCTGAAGCATATGGAAAAGCCATTTTTTAAAATGTTTTCCAACATTTTTCTTTCATGAATTCTTTTATAATAACTTCATCTCTGCCTTCGTAGTACGCTACCAGGAGTTTCTTGAATTCCGGAACGTCTTTTTCCGGTATAACTAAAAAGCCCTGCCCTTGTGCAATCAGATAATGATTTGCAAAAATTACAGAAGCACGTTTATTTCCGTCTTTAAAGATCTGGGTTTTCATACAATACAGACAAAGCTCTATTGCGACATTGATCTCATCTCCTTCTACTCGTTTAATATCTTCTATTTTTTCTTTCACATCTGCTTCAATTGGAATTGTTGGAATATAACTGCTGCCGCCTATAGTAACAGGAATACTACGAATTCTTCCTCCGTCCATATAAAATCCTTCATTGATCAGCTTTGCTACATGGCAAAGCAAATAGTAATTGCTGTCACTTTGGACCACGTCGGGATCCAGAATGAATTCCCAGGCATGCTTCAAATTTAAAATTTTCTGTACATCTGATGCTGTCATTCCATTGACTTTTCCATTCTCGATAATTTCCTCTGTTTGAGGAAAAGATGTTGCCACCCCTTCAAGTACAGCCTGATCGTAAATATTGGCTTTCATATTAGCTCTTGCAAATTCAAGATTTTGCATTACGCGAGCTGATAATTCATTTCCCTCATAACCTAGTTCATTTAATTTCTTATCGATAAGTCTGATTTTTTTTCTCAAATCACGAGCATCTTTTGTGGTTTTGAGCAGCAACTGATGTAGTTCTTCTGAATATACATCCACATAAGTTGATGTTAGTTTACCGCCAATTCGTTTTCTTACGTACAAATACTTATTACCTTTATTTTCTTTTATCTCCGGCGATCCCTCATACGGGATCAATTGTAGCCTTGCGTTACAATCTGCTTTCTGCTGTAACAGCTCTTGTATTTCTGTGAACTTAGTCATTTTTTCTCCTTCTGGATAAAAAGCGCCAAACTAAATAGGGAACTTTTCTATTGTATTTTACATCAAAAGTTCCCTATAATCAACATCGAGTAGGGAACTTTTTTGAAAATTTTATGCAAAAAAGTTCCCTATCACTATCGCTACGTTTTAGTCGTGTGTTCCCAATGACCATAACACTTTTCACCTATACGCTAGTTGCAGTTGGTTTCTTACTTACCTCTATTCAAGACCATTTGCAATCTGTCTAAGGCAATTCCTTAACTCCCCAGAAGTGCCTATCCTATTCTGGATATTTTCAAATACATCTTTTTCATTATGCGCTGCCCTTAATATCTTCTTTCTTTTTTCTATA
>JAUNBU010000100.1 GCA_030526925.1 Bacillota bacterium
TGAAGTTCAGCTCGAACCAGAAGGTAGTGCCCTCTCCCAAGGTACTGTCTACGCCGAAATCCACCTTGTGGAGCGTCAGTATTTCCTTTACGATCGCAAGCCCCAGACCGGAGCCCTCGGAAGCGCGAACCATATTGGAGCTGGCACGGTAGTACCTTTCCCAGACGTGACCAAGTTCTTCCGGTGCGATCCCCACGCCATGATCCTCTACCTTGCACAGCACCATCTTGCCTCTGCGCTTCAAGCTGATGTTGACCGTTTTGTCTTCGCCGCAGAACTTGATAGCATTGGTTACCAGGTTGGAAATGACCTGTTTGATCTTGTCCTCGTCTCCGTTGACGATGAAGTTGACCGGGCAGTTGAGGTTGAAAGTATAATCCTGTTCATCTTCCATGATCCTGTAGGTGTTGAGGATGCTCTTGGCAGCGTGGGTGATGCTGAAGTCCTTTCGCTCCAGTACCATCTTGCCCGACTGCATCCTGGATATGGCCAGCAGGTCGCCTACCAGCGAATTGAGCCGGTCAGTTTCTTCTACTATAACCTGGAGATGCTGCTCCCTCTTGGCAGGGTTGTTGCCGGAAAGGTCCCGTATCATCTCCGCATAGGATTTTATCATGGTCAGCGGCGTTCTTAAATCGTGGGACACGTTGGCGATCAGATCCTTTTGGAGCATATCCGATTTCTCCAGCTCGATGGAAGCTCGCGTCAGTGTATCCGCCAGATTGTTGATCTCCGTGTAGTGTCCGCCCTTGAAGACGATGCCGTATTCTCCGTCGGCAAGCCGCTCCGCCGAATTGGTGATCTTGCGGATAGGTCTGGTGATCCTCACAGACAGATAGAAGGAAATCAGACAAGCCAGCACCAGCGAGATGAAGGTAACATATACAAGCTGGTTAGTCAGAATCTGGATGGTGGAGGATACAGGCCACAGAGGCGAGAATATATAGACGATCAAAGGCGTCTTGCCCGTAGCGCTTAGCACATTGGCGTAAGCCAAAACCTTCTTGGAAGCGTCCGGCGCATTGATCCTCAAAGAGGCAGAGGTCTTGTGCTCCTCAGCCATGTATTGGTTTACCGCCTCGATCTGCTCCAGATAGTATTTAGAATTGGTGTTGTCGCCTGCGGGCTTGAAGTACATAGCGGTGCCATCAAAAGAAGCAACGTATATGTACATATCGTTGGAATCCGAAATATCTCCTATCTCATCGAGAAATCTCTCGCTGCTGTACATCTTGTAGGAATTGTTGATGCTCTTTACGACGGTTTCGGTCTGCTCCGTCTTCATGACTTGGTAGAAGTTGTTGAGAAACAGTACCTGAAGAAACCAGAGAATGAGCATGAGAAAACCGGCAAAGAGTACGAAGTACAGCCATGTTTTGAATTTAATGCTCTTGTAATCAAGTTTAAGCTTCAAATTTGTAGCCCACCCCTCGCAGTGTAACGATGTAGTCGCGGTATTCGCCCAGGTTGTTTCGCAGGTTCTTGATATGGGTGTCGATGGTCCTGTCGTCGCCGAAGAAGTCGTAGCCCCATATATCGGAAAGGAGCTTGTCTCTGGAAAGGGCGATGTTCTTGTTCTCTACCAGATAGAAAAGAAGGTCGTATTCCTTCGGCGTCAGTTCCACCTTTTCGCCGTCTACCGTAACGGTCCTGGCAGGGATATTGATCTCCAGTCCGTCGAACTTCATGACTTTCTCGGCGGGCTTTTCGGCGGCGTTGTTTCTCGCCAGCACCGCATTGATCCGCGCCATCAGCTCCTTAGGGCTGAAAGGCTTGACCACGTAATCGTCGATACCCAGCTCGAAACCGAACAGCTTGTCGTATTCCTCGCTTCTGGCGGACAGCATGATGATGGGGATGTCCTTGATCTTCTTGATCTCCTTGCATGCAGAAAATCCATCCAGCTTGGGCATCATGATATCCATTATGATCAGATCGTAGTCGTTCAGTTTGCAAAGACCCAGAGCGGTCATGCCGTCTGCAGCCTCCGTGATCTCGTGTCCGTTAAATTCCGAGTATTCCCTTATGACCTCTCTTATCTTCTGCTCATCGTCAGCAACCAGTATCTTCGCCATGACAAAATCCTCCTTTATATCAATTATTAGCATAAAATTTCAATGTGTAACATTTATGATGCTTGTGTAATGATTGTAACACAATTTGTTGGCTAGGTACAGAAGTTGTGTTATAATAATAAATAAGTGCGTTTGGAGGCAGTTTATGTATAAAATCGGGGACAAAATAGTATACCCCATGCATGGAGCAGGGATCATCGAGCAGATCGAGAAGCGTGAAATACTCGGCAAAATCAAGGAGTATTACATACTTAACGTTTCCTGCGGAGATATGGGTATAATGATTCCCGTGGACAACTGCGACAAGATTGGTATCAGACCTATCGTTTCAAAGGAAAGGCTGGCGCAGATCATCGCAGTCCTGGGGCAGGACTCCAGCGAGATGTCGGACAACTGGAACAAGCGGCACCGAGAGAACATGAAGCAGATGAAGACAGGAGACATCGGTGCGGTGGCGGAGATAGTCAGGAATCTTACCAGGATGGATAGCATCAAAAAGCTGTCCACCGGTGAAAAGAAAATGCTGACCAACGCCAGGAGGATCCTTCAAAGCGAACTTATGCTCATCGAAGAAATTGACGAGGAAAAAGCAGCCGGAATCATAGACAAGGCCATCTGGTCCTGACGGGCAGGCAAACCTCTTTAGGCAGATTCGAGTGGGCGAAAATCAACAGGAAAGGAGGTGAAACATATCATGCTGAAAAAACTAGTGAGGACCATCATTACCATCGCAGGCGCCATAGTGGGTTATGGTGTATTTTTATTGACCGTGTTTCTGGTGGATCTTGCGGGCCATGGGGAGTGGGTAGATTTTTCGAGAGTACAGGAAATCTGTATTTCTGCGTCATTCGCAATTATTTTTGGATTAATATTTTTCAGGTTAGCGCCTACCCTCGGGAAGAGAAGCAGTAAGATGGCGGACAACATCGAGTCTGACCTCCAGAAAATGTCTACCAACGACATCGTTCTGGGAACCATAGGACTCATAGTCGGTCTTATCATCGCATTTCTGATCAGCCAGATCTATGTAGGAATCAAGATCCCTTACCTCGATGTGATACTCAATATCATCACATATATCATTTTAGGCTATCTGGGAATCGTCATAGCTACGAGAAAAGGGAACGACATCAAGAATGTCTGGCTGGCTTCCAAAAAAATCTCTTCCGTCGGCGGCAAGAGCAAGCAGAAAACAGATGCAGATCCTAAGATATTCGACACCAGCGTTATCATAGACGGCAGGATATCCGACATCATGAAGACAGGCTTCATAGAGGGGCCCATAGTGATTCCGGAATTCGTGCTGGTAGAGCTTAGGCACATCGCCGATTCCTCCGACGCCCTCAAGCGGAACAGAGGAAGGCGGGGGTTGGATATTCTCAACAAGATCCAGAGTGAGTACGGCATCGAGATCTACAATACTACCGCTGAGAAAGCCTTGGATGAGATACCCGAAGTGGACGTCAAGCTGCTGAAGCTGGCTCAGATCATGAACGGCAAGGTGGTGACCAACGACTTCAATCTCAACAAGGTAGCCGCGATCAAAGGTGTAGAAGTGCTCAACATCAATGAGCTTGCCAACGCCGTGAAACCGGTAGTCCTTCCGGGAGAGGAAATGACTCTTTCCCTGGTAAAAGAGGGCAAGGAAAACAATCAGGCGGTGGCATACCTGGACGACGGCACCATGATCGTCGTAGAGGAAGGAAAGAAGTACATAGGCAAGACCATCCGTGTATTGGTTACAAGTGTGCTGCAGACTTCGGCAGGCAGAATGATATTCGCCAAACCGGCAGGGCACAGGTAAGAGTACGATAGATAGGTGAAAGATATGTATCAGAATAAAAAGGTGGCGGTCGTTATTGCGGCTGCGGGAAAAGGGACACGCGTAGGCGGTCCTGTTCCCAAACAGTATCTGAAGATCGGCGGTGAGCCGGTTATCCTGAAGACCCTCAAGGTCTTTGAAGCCCTGCCGGAAGTGGATCATATCTTTATCGTGACCAACGAGGAATATATGGACCGCTGCCAAGGGATCGTCAAGGACAACGGCATCCGGAAGGTAGACAGCATTGTCAAGGGCGGCAAGCATCGCCAGGATTCGGTTTATAACGCTTTGCAGGAGGTCAACAGAAAGCGTCCGGGCGTAGCTTATGTGCTGATCCACGACGGAGCCAGACCTTTCGTCAACGAGGACGTGGTGCTCAACGTCATAAGGGCAACTGCCGAGAAGGGCGCCGCCGTTGCTTGTGTCGCCATGAAGAACAGCGTGCGCCAGCGAGAAAAGGACGGCAGCCACAGCGTGGACAGGAAGAACTATTATTCCGTCCAGACACCTCAAGGCTTTAAGAAATCTGCGCTCATGGATGCCTATGACAGGGCGCTGCGAGACGGATTTTACGGCACCGATGATGCCAGCCTTGTGGAACGGGCAGGGTTTGAGGTGGAGATGGTAGATGGGGATTATCAGAACATCAAGATCACCACTAAGGAAGATCTGCCCATGGAAAGCAGAGTAGGCACCGGATTTGACGTTCACCGGCTGACCGATGGCAGAGACCTGATTTTGGGCGGCGTCAAGATACCTTTTAAGAAAGGCCTTGACGGGCACTCCGATGCCGACGTGCTGACCCATGCACTCATGGATGCTCTTCTGGGTGCGGCTGCTCTGGGAGATATCGGCAGACACTTTCCGGATACGGACGAGCGCTATAAAGGCATTTCCAGCCTGATACTGCTCAAAAAAGTGAAGGAGCTTCTGGACGAGAACTTTTTCCGGATCGGGAATCTGGACGTTACGGTCATGGCGCAGCAGCCTAAGATCGGTCCGTATGTTGAAGAAATGAGGACAAACCTTTCCCACGTGCTCGATCTGGAAAAGAGCCGGATCAATATCAAAGGCACGACTACGGAACGACTGGGGTTTGTGGGGAGAGAAGAAGGCATTGCCGCGGAGGCAGTGTGCTCAATATACAGGTAAGGAGAAGAAAAGACCTATGAGATTATCTAAAATGCATTTAAAAACACTGAGGGAGGTTCCCAATGAAGCGGAGATCCCCAGCCATATCCTGCTGCTGAGGGCAGGGATGATCAGAAAGCTGGTATCCGGCGTCTACGGGTTCATGCCCCTTGGCTGGAGATCCGTCAGAAAGATAGAGGACATCATACGAGAGGAAATGGACGCTGCAGGCGGTCAGGAGATCCATATGTCTGCAGTCCAGCCGGCGGAGCTGTGGCAGGAGTCGGGCAGATGGTATGCCTACGGACCGGAGCTTTGGAGGCTGCAGGACAGAAACGGCAGAGACTTTTGCCTGGGTCCTACCCACGAGGAAATTTTTACGGATATCGTCAGAAACGACATATCGTCGTACCGGCAGCTGCCTACCAATCTGTACCAGATCCAGACCAAGTACAGGGATGAGGCCAGACCGAGATTCGGGCTCATGAGAAGCAGGGAGTTCATCATGAAGGACGCCTACTCTTTTGATAAGGACCAGGCGGGGCTTGATCAGAGTTATGACGAAATGTACGATGCTTACGAGAAGATATTTACACGGTGCGGGCTGACCTTCAGAGCCGTTGAAGCCGACACGGGAGCTATCGGAGGAAGCAATTCCCACGAGTTTACGGCGCTGTCGGAGATCGGCGAAAGCGAGATAGCCTACTGTGAAAAGTGCTCCATGGCAGCCACCGTTGAGCGGGCAGAGTGCGTAGATGCATTCCCTGAGAACAATGTGGCGAGGCTTCCTATGGAGGAGGTCCACACGCCGGGCACCAAGACCATCGAAGAGGTGGCAGACTTTTTGAAGCTGGACAAGAAGCAGACCATCAAGGCGCTGCTGTTCGTGACATATGATAATGAAGGTAAAGAAAACGGTTATGTGGCTGCATTCGTTCGCGGAGACAGAGAGCTGAACATGACCAAGCTGGTAAATGCGCTGGATATTCCCGAGCATGCCATCGAGTTTGCCGATGAGGAAAAGATGGGTGCGGCGACCGGCTGCGTTGGAGGGTTTACAGGACCTACAGGGCTGCATGACTGCATGATCGTCGTGGACAGCGAGCTGCCGGGATTGAAGAATCTCTGTGCGGGAGCATGCAAGGAAGACCACCATCTGATCAATGTCAACTACGGCAGAGATTACGAGGGCGATATCGTAACGGATATCAAGACCATTCAGGAAGGGGATCCATGCCCTGTCTGCGGTGCACCGGTCAAGCATATACGCGGCATCGAAGTGGGACAGGTCTTCAAGCTGGGAACCAAATACAGCGAATCCATGGGAGCCCTTTACAAGGACGAAAACATGGAAAGCAAGCCTATCGTCATGGGCTGCTACGGCATCGGCGTCACCAGGACTTTGGCGGCAGTGGTGGAACAGCACCACGATGATAACGGTATCATATGGCCCATGGCTATTGCGCCGTACCAGGTGATCATCACGGTGATGAAGCCGGACGATGAGATCCAGATGCAGCTGGCGGAGAAAATTTATGAATCGCTGGGCAAAGCGGGCGCAGAGGTGTTGCTGGACGACAGGAAAGAGCGCCCGGGCGTTAAGTTCAAGGATGCGGATCTGCTGGGTATCCCTATCAGGATCACCGTAGGGCGCGGAGCGGCTGACGACACCGTGGAATACAAGATGAGGAGAGATGCGGACAAGGAAGAGATTTCCACTGAGGAGAGCATCAAACGAGCGCTCAAGACCATAGAGGAAGAGAAATAATGAGTTTTATTTCCCTGATGGAAATCATCGGCACCGTTGCTTTCGCAGTATCCGGTGCCCTTGTTGCCATTGAGAAAAAATTAGATTATTACGGGATCGTCTTTCTGGCAATAATAACAGCAGTAGGCGGCGGCATCATCAGAGACCTTATGATCAACCTGCCTCTGCCGGTGGCGCTGGCGAACCCGCTGTATGTGATCATCAGTGTAGCAACGGCAATCGCAGTGATAGTGTTTTACAGATGGGTGACAAAGCTGCAGATACTGGTGACCATCTTTGATGCCATCGGTCTTGCGGCGTTTACAGCCATAGGCGCCCAGTCGGCTGTCAGCAACGATGTGTTCACACCTTTCGTGGTCATAACTCTGGCGCTGCTGACGGGGACCGGCGGCGGGATCCTGAGGGATGTGTTCGCCAGAGAAGTGCCTTTCGTGTTCAGGAAGGAAGTCTATGCGGTAGCGTCCATAGCAGGTGCCGTGGCATTTTTGGCTGCCTACTCCTATACGGGGATTAGGGTCGCTATGTACATATGCTTTGGCGTCACGCTGGTCATAAGACTTGTTTCCGTCAAATTCAACTGGCATCTGGCAAAAGTAAAAACGGGAGCCATTACACATGGGTCGAAGAGAAAAAAAGAAGAGAGATAATAGCAAAGCAGAGCGGCAGGCAACGTGGCGGTCAGTGCGGCAAACTGCGCAGCAGTATCTGGGTCTGTTTTGGGAATTTTTCAAAATAGGGCTGTTTACCATAGGTGGCGGGATGGCTATGATCCCGCAGATACAGCAGGTGGCAGTCAAAGATAAGAAGTGGCTGTCGGAGGAAGAAATG
>JAUNBU010000001.1 GCA_030526925.1 Bacillota bacterium
CCATTTCCCGGAATATTTTCTGGACTAAAGGAAAATGCTCGATCCGGCGATTCGTTGGACAGATCGTTTGCAGTCAAGTTCCGGTGAATGGTCCGGCAACATTTGTGATTTTTACTTTAGAGTCTATAATAAGGTCATTAAAGACATCAAGATCCCGTTCAAAACAAAAGGCGGTGTTCCGAACATATTTCACGTATGGGAAGATGAAGGCTGGATAGAACCGGTTATTGAGGAACAGTTTGACCCGGATCGAATGATTCTAACTCTTGAATTCAGGAAAAAAGCGACAGAAAAAACCCAGAAACAGATGGATATGATTCTTGACCATATGAATACAGATACTTGGTATAAGGCTGAAGAATTTATCGATTTGCTTGGAGTGAAGCTAACGCAAACGAAAGAGTTGTTGAGAATGCTTGTCAGGATGGAAGCCCTGGAGATAAATAGGCAGACAAAAGGAAAACGATATAGAAAACGAAACGATATTTAGATTTTTTTTGCCGGGGCGGGTCATGGTTCCGGCGCAAACAGTCCGGAAGCATCCGCCCCGATAATGATTCAGCAGTAGATCATAGACCTCAATCTAGCAACTTCTCCAAGTCTTTTTCCGGGGTGGAAATCGGTGCGATGTTGAATTTTTCTACCAGGAAGTTGAGTACGTTAGGCGAAACGAAAGCCGGCAGGCTTGGGCCCAGAAGGATATCCTTGATGCCCAGATGGAGCAGGGTAAGCAAAATGCATACGGCCTTTTGTTCGTACCAGGAGAGGACCATGGAAAGGGGCAGGTCGTTTACACTGCAATCAAAGGCTTCCGCCAGGGCAATCGCAACTTTTATAGCGCTGTAGGCGTCATTGCACTGTCCCATGTCCATGATTCGCGGCAAGCCGCCTATGGTTCCCAGATCCAGATCATTGAACCGATATTTACCGCAGGCCAGTGTCAGGACGATGCTGTCGTCAGGTGTCTGCTTTACGAAATCAGTGTAGTAATTCCTGCCGGTCCTCGCGCCATCGCAGCCGCCTACCAGAAAGAAATGGCGGATGTCGCCTTTTTTTACAGCTTCCACAACATGGTCTGCAACGGACAGAACCGTGCCATGGGAAAAGCCGGTGGTGACTTTTTTGCCGCCGTTGATACCCGTAAACTCCTGAGATTCCCCGTAGCCACCCAGCTCAAGTGCCTTTTCTATGACCGGCGTGAAATCCTTGTCGGCTCCGATATGGACCATGTCCGGGTAGGACACCATCTCCGTTGTGAATACCCGGTCGGCGTAGCTGGCTTTCGGTGGCATCAGGCAATTGGTGGTAAAGAGGATCGGCGCTGGGAGATTTGCAAATTCTTTTTGTTGGTTCTGCCAGGCGGTCCCAAAGTTTCCTTTCAGGTGCGGGTACTTCTTCAGTTCCGGATAGGCGTGAGCCGGCAGCATTTCGCTGTGGGTATAAACGTTGATGCCTTTGCCGTCGGTTTGCTCAAGAAGCAGCTTCAGATCGTGAAGGTCATGACCTGAAATGACGATGAACGGTCCCTTTTCGACAGCCATCGAAACTTCCGTCGGCGTTGGCGTTCCATAGGTTTCTGTATTCGCTTTGTCCAGCAAAGCCATACACTTCAAATTGATTTCTCCCACTTCTAAAACGATTGGCAGCAATTCATCCATTCCCCAATCCATGCCGACTGCGAACAAGGCTTTGTAAAAGAAGCGGTTGACTTCCTGATCCCGGTAGCCCAGGACTGCCGCATGATAAGCGTATGCCGCAACACCACGGATTCCGAAGAGGATCAGCGATTTTAAAGAACGAATGTCTTCGTCAGCTTCCCATAAAGTTTTCATATTGTAATCGTTGTTTCGACCGCAGACCGTGTCGCATTGGGAACACATTGGCACGAGACGTTCTTTTTCCTGATGGCTCTTACGGATCTGCTCTTTCAGCGTAGCATCGTTAAAATTCACATTGGTCACCGTGGAAAAAAGTCCGTTGATCACAAGCTGATCCGTATCGGGCGTTACCATATGATCATTTCCTTCCGTAGAGCGGGCAAGACCGATCAGGGCGCCTGTCAGCTCATCCTGTAGGTTTGATGTAGCTGCATTTTTGCCACAGACTCCGGCGCCGCCTGTACAGCCGGTGCAGCCTGCAGTTTGTTCACATTGAAAACAAAACATTTTACTAGTCATAGTTTGATCTCCTTTTTATTTATTCAACAGTACTTGACTTTGTAGGTCCATCATAATATGACAAAAACAACATAGCTGTTGCAAAAGCAACAAAAATGTTGTTTTTATAAAAGAATAATTTTTAATATTTATCAAGTCAAGGTATCAAAAATCCCATCTCCGGCTGCTTTGGCGGAGGAGTAGGCAAATTGCAGGTTGTATCCTCCGGTCACCCCGTCGATGTCGCAGGCTTCGCCGATGGCAAAAAGGCCGGGGTGATTTCTAAATGCCATGGTTTTCGTGTCCAGCTCGTCAAGGGCGATGCCGCCGCAGGTGACCATGGCTTTTTCAAAGCCTGACACGGATGATATGGAAAAGTCCTCGCCGGTCAAGGCGGTCGCAAGGGCCTTCAGAGAAGAGCCGTAGCGCCTGGTCAAGATTTGGCAAAAGCGCTTCGGCAGTTGAAATTCTGCCGTCATGATGTTAGCCAGCTCTCCCTTCGTTCCCTGCACAGCATGTTTTAGCCGTTGGAATGCTTCCTCAAAGGAAAGGGGATAGAGGTAATTGATTTTTAAGGTGTCACCCGGTTCAGCGAACTTGGAAATATTCAAAATCGCCGGCCCTGAAAGATCGCTGTGGGTCAGAAGCAGTGCGTCTGCATTTTGCACCAGCCTCTTTCCTGCGCGCCAAATGGAGCATTGCGCCTGCTCAAAGGAAATGCCGGAAAGCGCCGCATAAGGGTAATCACCCACCTGTAAAGAGGAAAGCGCTGGTCTCGGCGGTATGATGCTTATGTCCAAATCCCGGGCAAGCACGTCAAACATGGAGCCGTCGGAGCCGGTTTTGGGATAGGAACAGCCGCCGGTGGCGACGACCACCGTTCTGGCGAAGTAACTATCGTTGCCAGCCTGAAGCCTCCAGCCCTCAGCAGCTTTTTCCATATGGCTGACAGGGCGCCCGTATTCTATGGAAAATCCGTTCTGCTGAGACTTTTGCAAGAGCATTTGCAAAACGTCCCTTGCGTCCATGGACGCGGGAAAGACCTTTCCATCAGAGCGCGTCGCTGTTGCTACACCGTTCTTTTCCAGGAAGTTCATGAGGGAAAGGTTGTTGTATTTGTAAAGGCAGCTTCTGATTTTTTTGCCGTTGTCGCCATAACAGCGAGGGAAATCCTTGATGGAACCGCCGTGGGTGATATTGCACTGACCGTTGCCGCTCATCAAAAGCTTGCGGCCCGCACGGTCCGTCTTTTCCAAAATCAGCCCTTTGAGGGGGCGGTTCATGGTTCCGGCGCAAAACAGCCCGGAAGCACCGGCCCCGATGATGATGCAGTCGTAGATCATAGCTACCCTCTCTTCGCAGTATTTGTAAGGATATTATAAGGGCAGGAGGGAAGGAGCGTCAAGGTTGGATGCCCGGCTTTTAAATGATATAATAGGTGTAAAGAAAACCAAGGAGGAACCACAATGAGAAAAATCGTATCGACAAGCAAAGCACCTGCGGCTATCGGTCCTTATTCCCAGGCGAATATCGTGGGCGACCTGGTCTTTACATCGGGACAAATCCCTATCTGCCCGGAAACCGGAAAGCTGGTAGATGGAGGAATCGAAGCTCAGACAAAACAGGTTTTTCAGAACATCAAGGCGATTCTGGAAGAGGCAGGCTCAGGGCTGGACAAGGTGATCAAGACCACTTGCTTTCTGGCGGACATGGACGATTTCGCCACGATGAATCAAATCTACGGGAGCTATTTTGCAGAAGGGGCATACCCATCGCGGTCGGCTTTTCAGGTGGCGAAGCTGCCGATGGGTGCGCTGATTGAAATTGAAGTGATTGCAGAGAAATAAAAATTCCTCTTGACTTTCCCCTTAACCGGAACGTGTATAGTCAAGTAAAGCTGAATCGACGAATTGAATGGGACATGGAAAGGCTGCCGCCGCATATGCGGTGGTGGTTTTTTGTATGGAACCCCCACGGTAGATGCGGGGTTCAGTTTGTGAAAAGCGGGCTTGGCGTAGAAAATAGGACGGATGTGATAAAGAGAGAGTGGTATGTCTGTACGAAGAATACCGGTAATCGTTGACGTGGCGCGGTATTTAGGGTATGATAAGCTTGTATCGGCAAGATAATTTGAATATTCGATTAAAATGTCGAAATTTTGCCGATAATAATTTTGACACCATCTCTTGGAATCAAAAGGAGGTTAGTCTTGAAATACTTATCAGTAGCAGAAGTGGCTAAGCTGTGGAATATAGCGGAACGAACCGTGAGGAATTATTGTGCGCAAGGCAAGATAGAAGGCGCTTTTTTGACAGGGAAGACATGGAATATTCCGGCAACCGCAAAGCGTCCTGAAAGAATTAACAAACGCCCTAATCCATCACCTACGCTGTTAGAAATTTTGAAGGCTGAGAAACGTGATAAAATACCGGGGCGTATCTATCATAAAATGCAAATCGACTTCACCTATAACTCCAATCATATGGAGGGCAGTCAGCTGACCCACGATCAGACCCGCTACATCTACGAAACGAATACCATTGGGCTTGAAAACCAGGCAATAAACGTGGACGATATTGTAGAAACTGTCAATCATTTTAGATGTGTTGATTTCGTAATTAATCATGCATCCCGCATGCTCACGGAAAAAATGATCAAAGAAATCCATGGGATATTAAAAAACGGAACGAGTGACAGCCGTAAAGAATGGTTTGCCGTAGGAGGCTACAAAAAACTTCCCAACGAGGTGGGCGGAAACGAAACGACACCACCGGAGCGTGTAGCCGCAGAGGTTAAGGGCTTGCTGGACAGCTATAACATTGAGCGACAAAAAAATCTGGAAGACATTCTGGACTTTCATGTAAAATTCGAACGCATCCATCCTTTTCAGGACGGGAATGGACGCGTCGGTCGATTGATTTTATTGAAAGAATGCCTTCGCAACAATATCATTCCGTTTATTATCGACGAAAACCTGAAACTGTTCTATTACAGAGGGATACAGCAATGGGGCGAAGAGAAAGGCTTTCTGATAGACACCTGCCTGACCGCCCAAGATCGCTTTAAAGAATGGTTAGACCACTTTGAGTACGACCAGAAATAGCACATCTGAAGTAATAGGTTTTTAAAAGAAAGAATCTGCCTATCATATTGAAAAATTTCAATATGATGATATAATACCACCTAGGAGGTGCTTATGAAATCAAACAAAACTTCGGACTACATGAAAGTTTTCAAGGCGTTCACCGATGAAAGCAGGGTGAGAGTGCTGGAGATCTTGTGCGCAGGCGAGGAATGTGCCTGCGTGCTTTTGGATGACCTGAAAATCTCCCAGCCCACCTTGTCTCACCACATGAAAATCCTCTGCGAATCGGGAATCGTCAAGGGCCGCAAGGTTGGCAAGTGGAACTACTATTCCATCAACGAATCGGGCTGCCGGTACGCCAGCCGGTTGCTCCAGAGCGTCATGGAAAAGCGCATGAAGGACATCATCAAATTTCAGGCGAGATTTTTCCGCAGACTGCGACCAATCAAACGGGCGCTGGGAATGTACCGAACCCCGGAGGAGACCGCTTTGCAAAAGGAATGCAGCAGCTGCTGCACCTGCCGCGAGCAGTAAAAGACAGAAAATATTCGAAACAGTAAACCCAACACCGAAAGGAAGAGCAAACCATGAATCGGGAAATCATCAAGATCTTCGAGAAAGCCTATAGCGGCGAAAGCCTTTCCAAAGCAGAATGCATCAGTCTTTTGTCACTGGACGAAACCTCATCGGAGGCGTGGCTCATGCGCAGCATCGCATCGGACATCGTCCGCAAACGAAACGACAACACGGGATCCATCTTCGGACAGATCGGGCTGGAGTGCTCCCCATGCGAGGGAAATTGCAGCTTTTGCTCCTTTGCCAAGGACTACACGGGTATGCCGGACATCAAGCTGGACGAAGCAACCATAGCCGAAAGCACCAAAGCCTTTACACAGGGCGACGATCTGTACGGCCTTTACCTGATGACCATGGCGGAGTACGATCTGGAGAACTACCTGCGGGGCGTGGAGACCGTCAAAAAGCACAAGATCGGCTCGACTAAACTTTACACCAACGTAGGCGATACATCCTACGAAGCCTTTGTGGAAATGAAGGCGGCCGGCATCGACGGGGTGTATCATTGCTGGCGTCTGGGCGAGGGAAAGGACACGGCTATCGCTCCGGAAACGCGAAAGGCTACCATTGCCAACGCCAGAAAAGCCGGGCTCGAAACACTGGATGCGTTGGAGCCGATTGGCTATGAGCATACGCCGGAAGAAATGGCGGAGCACATCTTTTTCAGCATCGAAATGGGGACTACTCAGTGCGGCGTCATGAAGCGGATATCCGTTCCGGGGACGCCTTTCGAAAACACCCCGCAGATCAGCGACTTTGCCCTTTCCAAATTCATGGCGGCTATGACGCTGACTATGGCGGGAATGCCGAAGATGCCGTGGCTTGCCGTTCACGAGCCGAAAATGCAGGGCTATATGTCCGGCGCCAATATGGTCTGTGCAGAGACGGGCGTCAATCCGCGAGATACGGTGGAGGACACGCTGCAGAATCGAGGTCTGGACGTTTCCGACTGCCGGCAGATCCTGAAGGAAGCGGGCTTTACATACGTTGCCAGGGGCGACGGCAGTAAGGATATCTTGTAGGCTTATGTAAAGGCAAGGGCATGGCAATCGACTTGGAATCCACAAGGCACAAAATCAAATCTCCTTTCATAGTATGGAATATACTAATGTGAAAGGAGATTTTTGATTTGAGTTGTAATAAAACCCCCGAAACGGGGAACATGATATATGTGGCCGGTGCGGCTTGCCCCATTTGTCCGGAAGAGCAGGCGTGCGGGAAGACAGGGACCATCGATGTGGAAACTGCCTTTGACAGCTGGCCGGTGGCGATGACCTACGTGCCGAGACAGCCGTGGGAAACACCTTATGATCTGGCGTCAGGGCTTGCTGCGGGGACGATTTTCCCGAGCCTGAACCTGCCGTTCCAAGGAGGTGGCTGCCGATGACTTGCAGAACAGAATTGCTGAGAAAGATACAGCAGCTTAACTTTACCATGATAGAGCTGGGGCTCTATCTCAATAACCAGCCTGACTGCTGTGAAGCACAGGCGCTTTTTGATAAGACGAGAGACCAATATCAGGCGGCGAGGGCAGAGTATGAGGACTGTTATGGCCCGCTGACCTATAGCGGTGTGGACACATGCGAAGACGGCTGGTCGTGGATCAATGGCCCGTGGCCATGGGAAGGAGAGGATTAGATTATGTGGACCTATGAAAAAAGACTGGAATATCCGGTGAACATCAAGAATCCGAATCCTGCCATGGCAAAGTTTATCATCAGCCAGGTGGGGGGACCGGATGGCGAGCTGGCAGCGTCCCAGCGGTATTTGTCCCAGCGTTATTCCATGCCTTATGATACGGCGATTGCAACGCTGACGGACATCGGCACGGAAGAACTGGCGCATTTAGAGATGGTGAGCGCCATCGTTCATCAGCTGACTCGTGACATGACCATCGAGCAGGTGAAGGAAGCCGGATTTGAAACCTATTTCGTGGATCATACCGCAGGGGTGTATCCGCAGGCGGCGGCAGGATTCCCATTCGATGCGCTGTCATTTGCATCTAAGGGAGACGCTATTACGGATCTGGCCGAAAATATGGCTGCCGAACAAAAAGCGAGAACGACCTATGACAATATTTTGCGCATGGTGGACGATCCGGATGTGATCGACCCGATCAAGTATCTGCGGGAGCGGGAAGTGGTGCATTTTCAGAGATTCGGGGAAGCGTTGAGAAATGTACAGGATAATCTGCATTGCAAGAATTTCTACGCCATCAACCCATCGTTTGACATGACGCCAGCTAAGTAAGCGGAAAGGGAAATAAGAACCGAATAATAATTCACGGCAGGCATTGGGCCTCTTAGGATTTCCCGAAGCCTGCCGTATTTTTATGCTTTTATGCAGTACAGTACTGTATACGGTACTCACTTTTTTGTATGATTATGCTCCAAGCAGCCAGCAAAAGTGGGAAGAAGGAGGGATACCGTTTGCATTTGCCGGAGGATTACTCTACAATGGAGGCAGAAATAAAAGCAGAAAGGGGCGCGCCAATGGCAAAGAGCAGCAACCAAAAACTGAAGGTTTTACATCTCGTGCGGATATTTCTGGAAAAGACCGACGAAGAGCACAGGATCTCTATCAAAGAACTGATCGACGGGCTGGCGCGGTACGGTATCGCCGCAGAGCGAAAGAGCCTTTACGACGACATCGAAGCCCTGAAGCTGTGGGGAATGGATATCCTTTACAGTAAGGAAAAGCCTGCCGGCTTCTATCTGGACAGATGGGATTTCGAAATGCCGGAGCTGAAGCTGCTGGTAGACGCTGTCCAGTCCTCCAAATTCATTACCGAGAAAAAATCCTTCCAACTGATCAAAAAGCTGGAGAGTCTTGCCAGCAATCACGAGGCAAAGCAGCTGCAGCGGCAGGTTTACGTGACCAACCGCATCAAGACCATGAACGAGAGCATTTATTACAACGTGGACAAAATCCACGAAGCTATTTCTGCCAATGTGCAGATCAAATATCAGTATTTCGAGTGGACCGTGGACAAGCAGATGCGCGCCCGGAAGAACGGCGAGCCTTATATCATCAGTCCTTGGGCCCTCACCTGGGATGATGAGAATTACTATATGATCGGCTTTGACGAAGATGCCGAGCTGGTGAAGCACTACCGGGTGGATAAAATGCAGAAGATCCAGCTGCTTGAAGCAGAACGAGCCGGGAAGGAAGCCTTTGAGGATTTCGATGTTGCCAGATTTGCAAAGCGCACTTTTGGCATGTTCGGCGGGCAGATTCGGCAGGTCACTTTGGAATGTGATAACGGGCTGGTAGGAACGATTCTGGACCGCTTCGGAAGTGACGTTATCTTGCAAAAGGTTGACAGTGGACATTTTCGCATCAGCCAGGAGGTCACCGTCAGCGGACAGTTTTACGGCTGGCTGGTTGGACTGGGCAGCGGCATCAAAATCATAGATCCGGACGACATAGCAGAAGAGTTCCAACAGAGACTGGCAGAAATCATGAAAGGGTACCGGTAAAGGTAGACAGTAAATTGGCAAAGAAAATATTACACAAATGTTGCGAACGTATGTTTGTATATGATATAATAGTCTTGTAAGTCGGAGGGGTACAGTAGTATTGGAGGAACGAGATTATGGGAAACAGTAATCACATTCAAAGATTTGGGGATTCTTGGACAGAAGTAAAGCTGAAAGCATTGGATAATTATTTGGAAGCTTATTGTAAAATCATGAAAAACCAAAATTTCAAGACATATTACATTGATGCTTTCGCAGGGAGTGGGGAAATTTTGCTGAAGCAAGGGAGAGAGATTAAAGGCTCTGCCGCTATTGCAACAAAGTACGACTTTGATTATTATATTTTTGTGGAGGAAAACGAAGCATTTATTAACATGCTTGAAAAAAATTTGATGGCTTCACCCAAGTATTCCAGAATGTTATTTGTGAATAAAGACTGTAATGATTTTTTAGAAAGACTAGATCAAATAAACTGGATAGGAGAACAAAAACGTGGTGTGATATTTTTGGATCCATACGCCATGCAACTTAGTTGGAGTACTCTCGAAAAAATAGCCAAAACAAAGGCGTTAGATGTCTGGTACCTATTTCCGCTTATGGCGTCTAATCGTACTTTATTTAAAGATAAAGTAAAAATAAAAGAAAGTACAAAAAAGCAATTAACTCGGCTTTTTGGAACAACTGAATGGGAAGAAGAGATTTATAGAGCACCAGAGCAGATAAGCCTGTTTGACGGACCGGATAATAAAGAAAAAGTAACTACGGAAGAACTGAAAAAGTTTATATTAAAAAGGCTGAACACAATATTTCCTGCAGTATCAAATAATGCGGTTGTGTTGAAAAACAGCAGAAATGCACCAATGTTTTTGCTTTGTTTTGCAGTGGGCAATCCAAGCAATAAAGCGAAAGCAGTTGCAATGAGAGTTGCAGATTACTTACTGAAACATATGGAATAGTTGGGAGGAAACATGGCACAGAAATCAAAAATTGAATGGACTGAGAACACATGGAATCCAGTTACAGGATGTAGCAAAATTTCTGAGGGTTGCGTGAATTGTTACGCTGAAAGGATGGCTAACAGACTTTGCAAAATGGGGTTGAACAAATACGAAAATGCGTTTGATGTTGCTATCCATGAAGAATGTTTGGGCGAGCCCTACACATGGAAAAACCCGAGAAGAATTTTCGTCAATTCCATGTCAGATTTATATCATGATGGAGTCCCTTTAGAGTTTGTCAAGAGAATTTTTGAAGTCATGAATGAAACGCCACAACACACATACCAGTTACTTACGAAACGTGCAGAAAAAATGTTCGAATTGTCCGATGAGTTTGCCTGGACAGATAATATTTGGCAAGGAGTGACTGTTGAGAGTAAGAAACATGTTGATAGAATCGATTTCCTAAGAAATATGCCGGCACATATTAAGTTCATTTCTTTTGAGCCTTTGCTGGAAGACTTTGGGGAAATAGACCTGACCAATATTGATTGGGTGATAGTAGGTGGAGAAAGCGGCTGGCATGCCAGACCGATGAAAGAAGAGTGGGTTCTTAATATCAAACAACAGTGTGAAGAGCAAAGCGTGCTGTTTTATTTCAAACAGTGGGGAGGAACGAACAAGAAAAAGACAGGTCGTATGTTGCTTGATCAGACTTGGGATGCGATGCCGGAATTACAAATTGCAGAAGTTTCCCAAAAAGTAATCGTAGATCGTTAGGGGGAATACTATCTGAATGAACCAATCCAAAGACGACAAGATCCTCCTGGCTAATGCGGAGGACAAATTTCAACAGTGCATCCGGCAGTACCGGATCACCTACACTAATTTTTTGGATTTGCGGCAGCGATCCCTGGTGAGCAGTTTATGTAAAGAGCTGGCTCGCGGCAATCGGGAGGTTCGCTGCGCATTTTTTGGTGGCTACGAAGATGCCGAACGAACGCTGGCGGTCTTTTTCCCCGACTATGTCGAGCCGTGGCAGTTCAATGAAAAAGGACTCTTGTCCGATGCGCCGGAAGACTGCCCCCTATCCATCATTCGCATCAAGGCGCCTGCCGGTGGCCGCAAGCTGACCCATCGTGATTACCTGGGTTCCCTGACCGGCCTTGGGCTGAAGCGGGAGATGATAGGCGACATTCTGACGACCGAAAACGGTGCCGACGTCATAATCATGGACGAAATCAAAGGCTTTCTTCTGCTCAACTACAGCAAGGCAGGCCGGGCCAATCTGCTGCTGGAAGCAGTCAACCTAATGGAGCTTTCCATACCTGAGACGAAGACTGCCCTTGTAAAAGACACGGTGGCATCCCTGCGCCTGGACAATCTGGTAGCGTCCGCCTTTTCCATGTCACGTGCCAAGGCCGCAGAGGCTATCCGCACAGGGATAGTATTTATCGACAGCGCCCAGGCGGAGAAGCCGGATATGCAGGTGGCAGAAGGCGCCAAGCTGGTCCTTCGTGGAAAGGGCAAGGCGTACCTACGCCAGGTGGGCGGCAGAACGCGCAAAGACCGGATCGCCATCACCATCGAACGGTATCTATAAACATTTCAAAATCATATATTTAATAATTTCCAAAACCCTCTTGACCCTGACGTAACGTCATGCTTTATACTCTTAGTATGCGGAAAGGAGAAGAGCGGCATGAGAACAGCAAAAACGGTAAAAGAAGTCAGCAACCTGACGGGGGTGAGTATACGCACCCTCCATCATTACGACAGCATCGGGCTGCTGAAACCTACGGAAATGACGGAAGCAGGCTACAGACTCTATGACGATGGGGCGCTGGAACGGCTGCAGATGATTTTGCTGTTTCGAGAGCTGCAGTTCCCTTTGAAAGAGATCAAAACGATTCTGGACAGTCCCGGGTTTGACTGCGGCAAAGCGCTGGAGCAGCAGATCAAGCTGCTGCAGATGCGCCGGGAGCATCTGAATGATCTGATCGATCTCGCCCGCAGAATAAAACAAGAAGGAGATGGAGACATGGATTTTGAACCATTCAATACGGAAAAAATAAAGGAGTACGAAGCCGAAGCCAGGAAGTCCTGGGGGCACACGGCAAGCTATAGAGAGTACGAAAAAAAGGCGAAGGGGCGTACCATGGAGGAACAGGGAAAACTCAATCAAGAGCTGATGGGGATTTTCAAAGAGTTTGGCGATCTACATGCAGCGAAGCCTGAGCTGCAGCCCGGTGATGAAGCGGTGCAGCGGTTGATCGCCAAACTGCAGCAGTTCATTACGGAAAAGTTCTACACCTGCACGCCGGATATTTTTCGTTCCCTCGGGCAGATGTATGCTGCAGAGGGCAGTATGAAGGAAAATATAGACAAAGCCGGCGGTCTCGGCACGGCAGACTTCGCAGCACAGGCCATTGAAGTTTTTTGCAGCAAATAGAGCACGCCACAAAATACAGCATCGAAGCCGGAACTGAGGCCGGCCAATAGAAAAACGCTGAAAGTACGAATCAGCGTTTTTTATTTTTGTGTTTTTCTTCATTTTCTGCCTCTACATTACCACAAAATCGTTGAAATTTCAAGTCTTGTAATTACTTCGTGCAGGGTGTATTAAGTATGCGGAGGTAATGATTATGAATGAGAAAAAACGAGAAATCAATGGCAGCACTAAGGAAAAGAACATGACGGCGTTGGTAAGCTGTTTTGCTCGCGCCTATCACTACGAGCAGAACGAAACCAGGATTTTCAGCGACAGCTATGCAGGCAAGCTGCTCAGTAGTCAGGAGAGGCAGGCGATAGCAGAGAACATGAGCCGGGGGATACAGTTTTTCGATCTCGGATTTGAAGGAACCGCTGAGGAAGCGCTGCGGTGGATCGTCGATCACCAGCTTTCTCCGTCGGTGCTGGGCAGGAGTGCTTTCTGCGAGGAAGAACTGGAAAAGGCACGCCAGCAGGGTTGCAGTCAGTATTTGATCTTTGCGTCGGGGTACGATACTTTTGCTTGCCGCAGCATGTGTAGCAGCCTTAAAATCTTCGAACTGGATCGTCAGGAGATGGTCCAAGACAAGAAACGGCGGCTGGAGGGGGCAGCGAAGCTGGACGAAAACGATGAAGACAGCACGTCGGGGCGGGCGCAGAGAGTCTCAGATGACGTATGCGAAATGGCAGGCAATAAACCCGCAGATATCGACGTCAAACCTATTTCTGCGGGCGGGATTCCCGCCAGTGGCGAAGCCATTTACATCCCCTGCGACCTGGCAAAAGACGGTTGGGATGCCAAGCTCATAAACAGCGGCTACCAAAAAGAGCGGTTGAGCTTTTACGGTCTGCTGGGGATCAGCTACTACCTGACCGGGGAAGAGTTTGGCAGCCTGCTCAAGACCATTTCCCGCATTATATGCGGGGGCAGCCAAATCTGCTTCGATTATCCCACCATAGAAACGGGCGATGAAAGCCGGAAAAACCGTCAGCTGGCAGAGGCGGCGCAGGAGCAGATGAAAGCGAAATATTCATATCAGGAGATGGCACAGCTGCTACAGGCTAACGGCTTCGCTCTCCGAAAACATCTGAATGATGAACAGATGACAGCACAGTATTTCACCGAGTATAACCGGGCTAATCCACAGCATCAAATGCAGGCACCTGAAGGCGTCAGCTACTGCCTGGCAGAAAAATGCTGACCAACATCATGCCCAAGCAGTCGCCTACGTTAATGTAAGCAGTCGCCTACGTCAATGGCAGATAAGCAGTCACCTACGTTAATGACGTTTTTCATTTTTTGTGCGTCCATGTTATAATAGCCGCTGCTATGGATCGAGATTTGTAGTATAATAGATGTCAAAGAACGATATAGGAAGGGACATTAAAATGGGCAAAACCATTGAAAATAAGCCAACAAAGCGAATATGCGCCGGTCTGCTCGCCCACGTTGACGCAGGGAAGACGACCTTATCGGAAGGGCTGCTCTACAAAGCGGGAGCCATCAAAACCCAGGGACGGGTGGACCATCAAAACGCCTTTCTGGACACGGACGCTCAGGAAAAAGCGCGGGGCATCACCATCTTTTCCAAGCAGGCAGAGCTGACCTGGGGAGACTTGCGGATCATGCTGCTGGACACACCGGGTCACGTGGACTTTTCCGCGGAAATGGAACGGACGCTGCAGGTGCTGGATTACGCCATTTTAGTAATAGGCGGCAAAGACGGCGTTCAGGGCCACACGCTGACTCTGTGGAACCTGCTGGAAAGGCACGAAATTCCGGTGTTTATTTTTGTCAACAAGATGGATCTGGAGGGTGCCGACCGGGACGGGATCCTGGAAGAATTGCGATTGCGCCTGGACAGCCGATGCGTGGATTTTTCCGGGGCGCTTTCTCATGGAAAGGAGCACGTCTGGCTGGAGCAGATCGCCATGTGCGATGAGTCTCTGTTAGAGGAATTTCTGGAAAAGAACACCCTCGCAGACGCCAGCATTACCGGTGGGATCAGCAAACGCCATATCTTTCCATGTTACTTTGGATCCGCTCTCAAGGTGGAAGGGATCGAAGGGCTATTGGACGGCATTACACGGTTCAGCCGTGAACCGCAATACGCTGAGGAGTTCGGTGCCAGAGTCTACAAAATCACCAGGGATCCCCAGGGGAACCGGCTGACTCATATGAAGGTCACGGGCGGGCGGCTCCGTGTCAAGGATGTGTTGGAGACGGGAGGCGGGACCGCGTCCATCTCTGCTGAGGCCCAGCATGCGACGTCAACATCACAGGCGGTAAACAGCTCACATGGCGAAGCGGCAGACAGCTTGCATAGCGAAAAGCTCCGGGAAAAGGCAGAACAGATACGCATCTACTCCGGTGCTAAATTTCGCACGGTGGATGAAGCGGCGGCAGGCGACATCTGCGCCGTTACAGGATTGAAGCATACCTTTGCAGGACAAGGTCTTGGAGCGGAGCAACAAGCTACGGAGCCGGTGCTGGAGTCGGTCCTGTCCTACCAGGTGATCCTGCCGCCGCAGCAGGACGTCCATGAAGCTTTGCAGAAGCTGAGGCAACTGGAGGAAGAAGACCCGCAGCTTCACATCATTTGGAATGAGCAGCTACAGGAAATCCAATTACAGCTGATGGGTGAAGTCCAGCTGGAGATACTGAAGACCATCGGGAAAGAACGGTTCAATATGGACTTGGACTTCGGGCAGGGAAATATCACCTACAGAGAAACCATAGCAGGCGCTGTGACAGGGGCAGGGCATTTCGAACCGCTGCGCCACTATGCGGAGGTGCATCTGCTGCTGGAACCGGCGGAGCAGGGGAGCGGCTTGACCTTTGATTCTGATTGCAGTGAAGACGTACTGGACAGGAACTGGCAGCGGCTTATACTGACACATCTGGCAGAGAAAGAGCATGTGGGCGTTCTGACAGGATCGCCTATTACCGATGTGAAGATCACGCTGCTGACGGGCAAAGCCCATCTAAAGCATACGGAGGGCGGAGATTTTCGGCAAGCCACATACAGGGCATTACGCCAGGGACTGCGAAAGGCGGAGTCCATTTTGCTGGAGCCCTGGTATGAATTTCGTCTGGAGGTCCCCGGCGAAAACATCGGCAGAGCCATGTCCGACGTCCAGAAGATGGGCGGGGCCATCAATGAGCCGGAACCATCGGGAACCTACACGACATTGACCGGCAAAGCGCCGGTATCGGAAATGAAGGACTACGGGCTTGCGGTAGCATCCTATACCAAGGGATTGGGACGGCTGTCTCTTTCCTTGAGCGGCTACGAGCCGTGCCACGATCAACAGCAGGTAGTTGAAGAAATCGGCTACGATCCGGATCGGGATTTGGAAAATACGGCGGATTCGGTATTTTGTCAGCATGGGGCAGGCTTTACGGTGAAATGGGATCAGGTTGAAGACTATCTTCATCTGCAAAGCGGCTGGCCGCCTGCATCTCTTACCGAAAAAACGGAAGGCTCGGCGGTAAGCGATGCGGAGGCAGCAGGCTCGGGAGCGCCCGGCTCATCATACGCTTACTACGGAACGAAAGAAGAAGACGAGGAATTGGAACGTATCTTTGAACGTACCTACGGGAAGCGAAAGCCACATAGACGCATACCGCCAAAGACCATCACACCGAAGAAGGAACAGCAGAAGACAAAGCCGGCAGAGATTTTGGAAGAATATCTGCTGGTGGATGGATACAACATAATCTTCGCATGGGAGCAGCTGAAAGAGCTTTCCAAGATCAACATGGATTCGGCGCGGGAAGCCCTCATCGAAATACTCGCCAACTATCAGGGATACCGCAGGTGCAGGATCATCGTGGTGTTCGACGCCTACAAGGTAAAGGGCGGCGAGCGGCGATACGAGAAGCACGAAAACGTGGACGTGGTCTATACCCAGGAGGCGGAGACGGCGGACATGTATATCGAGAGGACTGCTTACGAGAAAAAGGGCAAGTACCACATCAGAGTTGCCACCTCCGACAGGCTGGAGCAGATGATCATCCTCGGCAACGATGCCTTTAAGGTGAGCGCCGATGAATTTAAATTGGAGATTCAACAGGCGGAAGCGGAGATCACAGCCTTTATCGAGAAACATAATATGAGAAACAGGCAGCGGCATAGAAATGGGATCAAAATTCCGGGAGAAAAATAGCAATAGTGTGATGCCAGAACGGCAACAAGATGTTTGATGCGCCATAAAAAACGTGCTACAATAAGGATGATGTAACAAACGTGTAACAAAAATACAATAAAAGAAGTAATAGATATGGAAAGGAGTTTTTGCAATGAAAAAAAGTGGTTCCAATTATACGGCAGTTCGCTTTCACGGCAACTGCGTTCCGCTGATCATCTTCAGCGTTTTTGTTTTGCTCTTCGTCGTTGTGGCGGCAATGGGGATCAAGCTTCCACTGGATGCCCAGTCGTTTGAAGCGACAACGCTGATCAAGGTTCTCTCCGTTGTGGCGGGAGTTCTGGGGATCCTTGCCGGATTCATAGGTCTTCGTGCTGCCAACGAAAAGAGCGACGGCAAGCTGCGCCTTTGTGGCGTGATGGGGCTTATAATCATAGTTATCATGTGTACCCTGATGATTTTGTCGGATGGGTATACCAATCCTCACGTATGGCTGCTGCTGGGTACCATAGCCATCATACCCAGCTACTTCACGGGTAATGCGCTGCGTTTGATCCGGTTCGGATGGGACGACTAAAGCTCCGCAAGGGAGCGCCTTACTCCCTGATGCGCCAGATGGTCAGGAGCATGAGGATGCCGCTGCCCATGGCGATGAAGTAAGGCAGATGGGGGATATGAAATCCGCCCAGCAGCCAGGTGATGGCTGACACTATGAGGGGCGTTAGAAATTGAGCTAAATACAGGGCTGCGGAGATCAACGGCATGACGGTCACCGCAGCCATTTTTCCTTCTTTTTTGGATGCCGCCGACATGATGTATGGAACGCCGGCGCCGTTGGCGAAGCCAATGATGGCAGACCCCAGGATATTTCCAAACCAGCCGCCGGAGAGAGCCATGAACCCGTATCCCACGAGGAAAAGCACGGGAGCCGTGTATTTTGCCTTTTCCTTAAAGACTCTATTGATGTGCACGAAAGCCAAACCGCCGAAAAAGGCGATCAGATCCATGCCTGCCATGATAATCGCCACCAGGCTGAGAGGGATGGTCCCGTCTTTCATGGTTTCCATAGCGTAGTTTGTTGGATAGATGAAGAAGGTCACCATCAGCAGGAATATGGCCAGGATGAATAGAAAATTCTTCTTGAAAGCATTCCCCGACACTTTCGTTTTCTCGGAATGGAGCCTTTCGTTGGGGATGAACAGCAGACAGAGAATCAGGCTGAACAGTCCCATCAGATATACCAGAAAGCTGGTGCGCCAGCTGATGTGAGCGAGGAGCCCTGCCAGCAGCGTTGCGATGACGCCGCCCATCTGGTTCATCGCCGAGGAATAGCCCATCAGCTTTTCCTGTTTATCGTGGTGAAAGTGATAGGAGAGTAGTCCTGTGGACAGGGGCATGATGATGCCCACGCCGATACCCACCAGAGCTCTGGAAATCAGGACGAAGAAAATATTGTCCACCAGACCGGCTACGCATCCGCCGAAGGTGTACAGCACCAGACCGATGGAAACCAGCGCCTTGGTCTTTATTTTTTGGCAAAAGAGAGGGAACGCCAGATTCGTCACAACGATGAACAGAGCGGGAACGCTGACGATCATCTGGATGAACAGAGGGTCTACCGTGGAAAAGTGCCCGCTTATAACATTCAGGGCGGGAGCTACGGCTGCGCCGGCCATTACCGTAAGCAGGGAAAGGGACAGGATGGCGCATACTAATTGATTGTTGTTGGTTTTCTTTTCAGACATGATGATATACCTACCTTCTAAAATTTGATTTGGACCGATGTCACGGAACCAATCTGAAACACGAAAAAGCGTAAGCCCTGTCTGGACTTACGCTTTCGCCACTCAACGATGATATTTTAGCACTTCAAAACGAATAATTGCAAGGATTTTTTTGCAGAATCGTTATAAAAATCGTTACGAAACCATGAAACCGTTGTAAAGTCCTTCGGCGCAAAAAAACTGGAAAAGCCACAGACCATACGCTATAATTGAGAAGGAAAATAACGGTAAGATGACACAAGGAGAAGGAAATGAAGCCGATATCGCAGGAGGCATACGAGCGTATGCAGCAGGAAGACTGGCAATGGGCGAAAGCATTGATACAATGCCAGATAGATGATAAACGACCGGGAGTCCGCCACTTGACCAACAGACCGATCATAAACATCAAACAGATGCTGGAGTCCAGCGCTGAGCTATACGGAGAAGGAATCGCCTTTTACACTAAATTCGAGAAAGGTCCATATACCACCATTACCTACAGACAGGTGTTGGATGATGTCAACGGCATGGGAACGGCGCTCATCGCCCACGGAATGAAGGACAAGCGCATAGCCGTAATAGGCGAGACCACTTATATGTGGGGGATAGGATACCTGGGGACCCTGTGCGGAACGGGCATCGTAGTACCGCTGGACAAGGAGCTGCCATACGAAGAACTGAAGAATCTGATCAACGAGGCGGAGTGTTCCGCCGTTATTTTCGATTCGAAAAGGGAAGACATCTTCGTCAAAATGATGGAAGGGGGAGACACAGGGCTGGAGCTGCTGATCGCTCAGGACAGGCGAAAAGGGGTATCCGAAGGCCCGGAAGGCTCAAAGAAAGAAATCCCGGAGATACTTTCCCAATGGGAGCTGATAGCAGAAGGCAAAGCACGTATTGCAGAAGGAGACAGAAGCTTTCTCAATGCGCAGATCGACAGCCGGGGGATGAGCATAATCATCTTTACATCAGGAACGACGGGGCTTTCCAAGGGAATCATGCTTTCCCACAGGAACATTGCGGCTGACCTTATGGTATCGCCAACGCTGGTGGATTTCCTGCCGAGCGACATTTTCTTTTCGGTGCTGCCGATCCATCATACATTCGAGTGTACCTGCAACTTCATCATGCCACTGTACAAAGGCGGAGCCATCGCCCACTGCGAGGGGTTGAAGCATATCGTGAAAAACATACAGGAAGTACATCCCACCTTCCTGCTGGCGGTGCCTGCCATCTTCGAGGCGCTGCATAAAGCTATCTGGAGGGGGATCCGTACCAAGGGCAAGGAAAAGACAGTGCGAAAAGCCATGAAAGTCTGCAATGCGGCGAAAAAGGTGGGCGTCGATCTGACGAATGTTTTCTTCAAGGAGATAAAGGAGACGCTGGGTGGTTCCATGCGGATGATGATCTGCGGTGGAGCCGCAATCAATCCGGAAATCCTGGAAGATCTGCAAAGCTTCGGCATTATGGCGCTTCAGGGCTACGGGCTTTCGGAAGCGGCGCCGATGGGCGCACTCAATCCTGAGAACAAGCCCAAGAGCAATTCCTGCGGGATTGCCTTCCCGGGATTCGACGCCAAAATATATGACCCGGATGAGGAAGGCGTAGGAGAGATATGCCTCAAGGGAGAAAACATCATGCTGGGATACTACAAGGATCCGGAAGCTACGGCAGAAGTCATCAAGGACGGATGGTTCCATACGGGTGATCTGGGATACATCGATCAAGAAGGATATATAGTAATTACCGGCAGGAAAAAGAACGTCATCATAACCAAGAACGGCAAGAACGTATTCCCCGAAGAACTGGAGTACCAGCTGTCATTTTTCGATGAGATCGAGGAATCCATGGTGTTCCAGGAGGCAGCTTCCGGCAAGGATGATACTATCATAGTTGCCGGCATCTATCCCGACTGGGCGATGATTCGGGAAAAGCTGGGAGATAAGGCTGACGATGATAAACAGGTAGAGGATTATCTGTGGAAGCTGGTGGACCAGGTCAACGGGAAAAATCCTGTCTACAAGATGATAAAGAAGATACACTTGCGCCATACGGAGTTTGACAAAAACACTTCGCGAAAGATAAGGAGATTCGTGGAGGACAATAAAAAAGCAATGTAACAGCGTAACCTTAGGAAGCTGTAAAAATAGCGGGATTGAGGGCTCGCCGCATTGCTATCACCGAGCTATTATGTTAGAATTAAAAAATGTTATGGCGTTATGACGATAGTAAAGCAGCGGCAAGTTAAGCGGCAATAGCCGGCAATAGAGCAACAGTCGGGAAAGAGTTTTGTTCAGAGGGGAAAATGAGGAAAAAGTTACAGGCAGCCATGATCGTGATGATGTTTGTTGCAGTGTGTATGCTATCGGGCTGCGGCTCCGATTCCGGTAAGACGGTGGTCACCATTCAGCATTCGGAGAAGCTGGAGAACGTAGAAAAATTTGTGGAGGAGCAGCTGCCGGATATAGATTTACAATGGGAGAGAGTAGTTGCAGGGGATTTTAACGATAATATGGTCAGACAGATCAAAGCCGGAAAGGGTCCCGATCTTGTAGTGTCCACCCAGCCGGCTTACGAGGAAAGCAAGAGTCATGTGCTTCCTCTGGGAGGGTATTCATTCAGCTCACAGTATGAAAGTACCTCAATCAATAATTTGTCGCTGGATGGAATGGTCTATTATCTGCCGTTGCCGGGGCAGTACTACGGATATGTTGTAAATAAAACCCTGTTTGATGAGGCAGATATGGAGCTGCCAACCACCAACGAGGAGCTGATCGAAGACCTTAAGTGGTTCAAGGAAGAAGGAATCGGCGTAACAGATACGGGCCATGTGTTCGGATTTGGCACTAAAGAGGAGACCGATACGGGAAATTACCTGGTAGAGTGTATGGTCCCGGATTTTCTTTCTACGGCGGAAGGGATCCACTGGCTTGCGGAATTTGAAGAAAAGAACGCTACCATGGCAGGTACCTGGGAGCCGGCATTCGACCTGCTCAACACCATCGTAGAAAACGATCTTATGAGCGTAACCACCTACACCAAGGAAGGGAATGCTCCTGACAATCATATTTTCTTAAGCGAGGGGGATATTGTGGCGGTTTACGGTTCTTCATCCTATGCCCAGCGATGTATGGAGCTTAACAGTGAGGCGGTAGCTGCAGGGACTGCTGAAGAGTACGAATACGTTATGCTTCCGTTCATGGGAGAAGGGGATACTGCCAATTGGACCATTTCCATGCCCGCATCCTATATAGGAATCAACATCGGGCTGCAGGATGACGAAGAAAAGCTGGATGCCTGCTGCCGCGTTTTGGAGCAGTTGTCCACGCAGGGAGGGCAGGAAGCTTTGATGCAGGATACCGCCACGGAGAATTCCTATCTGAAGGGATTTGAAAATAAAGAAGCGTCTGTGGCCGGTCTGGAAGAAACCATAGTCGGCGGCTATGTCTATAATGTAAAATTCCCGGGAAAGGTCATCGAGTATCTGGGGATCCAGGGCGAAGATTTTCTGGCAGGAAAGAAGACCGTTGAAGAATGTTTGATAGCGGTAGATGATTATTACATCAGCGGTTCTGCGGAAGCAGCAGAGGATATGGAAGTGGTCGGAAGCGTTGCCGAGGATATGATTTTCAAGGACTATAATACCAGATTAGGAGAAACGACAATCGGGAATCTTGTGGCAGACAGCGTGGCGGCTCTTTCCGGTGCGGATATCGCCGTAGTCAACGGAGGAGGGATACGCGCCAGTCTCTACGAAGGAGAGGTCAAAAATCTGGACTTAGAGGCGGTATGCCCATTTGACAATCAGATCGTGGTGGTGGAAATGAGCGGCAAGGTACTTCGCCAGATGCTGAGAAACGGCGTTTCCGGGCTTGCAGCCAGCGAGGATATACCGGAAGGGAGATTTTTGCAGGTGTCCGGCATCTACTATACATTCGACAGCAGTAAATCCAAGAATAAACGGCTGGTGGATGTCACCCTTGCTGACGGAACTGCCATCAAGAACGATAAAACCTACAAAGTAGCCATCAACAATTACATGGCAGGCAAAAACGGATACATGGAAGGAAACGGGGACGGATACACCATGCTCAACCTGTACAGCGATGAGATCGCCAAGGCAGAAGGCGTGAAGCTGGTAGAAGAAAACATGGGGACTTATAAGGACGCACTGCGTCATTATTTCAAAGAGCACGAAGGCTCTGCGGTAAAGACAGAGTTAGAAGGACGTATTACCGATGTTGCAAAGGACAAAGATTAGGAAAAGCGTAGGGAATGGATAAATTAAAGGAAAGGCTTCACCATGACAGGCAATTTGGGATCATAGCGGTGTGTATCATTGCACTGATCATCTGCGTTCTCGTACTGGGAACGATGATTTTGTCATACCGTTATAAGACGGACAAGACCATCAGCCAAATCAGCCAGATCTATCTCAGCGAGCTTACCAGCCAGATGATCGGTCATTTTGACACCAGCCTAGAGAGCCAGTTTGCTCAGATCGCAACGGTTCTGGAATCCATTGACGGTGAGAATCTCGCCGATGAGGAAGCGTTGCAGAATTTCCTGGGGAGGCAGAAAGTCAATAACGACTTTGCATATATGGCGGTTCTGACAGACGATGGCATGTGCTATACGGAGGATGACAGCTATCCCGCCGCATCCAAGATAAATTCCCTTTCCCAGCTGCTCAGCGGAGAAGAGAGGGTGATTTCAGTCAATGAAACCATATTGGGAGACGATATGATCCTCTTGGGGTTGCCGTCTGAAGGGCTCAGCTTCGAAGGGAAGGATATCGCAGCTGCGCTGGTAGGACTTGACACCAGAGTGCTGACAGAGAAGATCATGCCGAGGGATGCGGACAGTAACGCCTATGCCAATGTTCTCACGGAGCAGGGTGCGTTCGTCATGCGCTCTCCTACGGAGATGTCCCAGCAGGCTGGAACTAACTTGTTTACGAGCCTGCAAGTCAATGCTGCCTTTGATGAGGGGTATTCTCTGGAAGAAATCCGGACCGATGTTCAAGCGGGGCGAGAAGGGATGTCTGCCTTTACCATGTTCGACCAGCATGAATACATATACTATTCTTCTATCGATGGGACCGACTGGATCATGTGCGTTGCCATGCCGTATGGCAGCCTGGATACCCAGGTCCAGTCTCTGAGCAGGTTTATGACCGTTATCGCTGTTTTGGCAGCGCTGCTGATCACATTGGTTTTGATCGGTCTTGCCATGTGGTACATACGGGCGATCCAGCAGAACGCAGAGCTGCTCGAAAAGGAGAAGGAACGGGCGGAGAATGCCAATCTGGCAAAGAGCGAATTTCTCTCCAGAATGTCCCACGAAATCAGGACTCCGATGAACGGGATCATCGGCATGACGCTGATCGCCGTACAGAACATCGGAAAACAAGAAAAGGTAGCCGATTGTCTTAAGAAGGTCACCGTTTCATCCAAGCATCTTCTGGCGCTCATCAACGATGTGCTGGATATGTCCAAGATAGAGAGCGGCAAAATCGAACTCAAGAACGAAAAGTTTGATTTCAGAGGATTCATAAAATCGCTTTCGACCATATATTATTCTCAGGCGGACGCCAAGGGTATCGATTTTGATACGGTTTTGGTGGGCGCTGTCCACGAGAACCTGATTGGAGATTCTTTGAGGCTCAACCAAATAATAACCAATCTGCTTTCAAACGCCATTAAGTTCACACCGGTAGGGGGTAAGATCATCCTCAGGGTCACCGCAATAAAGGAAGAAGAAAACCGCACATGGATGCGCTTTGAAGTCATCGACACAGGCAAGGGTATCGCCCCGGAAAATATGGATAAGATATTCAATGCCTTTGAGCAGGAGGATGCCGGCGTTGCCAATATCCATGGCGGAACGGGTCTGGGACTTTCCATATCCCACAGGTTTTCGGAACTCATGGGAGGGAGACTGACCGTTACAAGTGAAGTGGGCGAGGGCAGCACTTTTACGGCTGAGATACCATTTGAATTGATGCAACAGGATGAAACCAGAAAAGAGAAAATCAAGTATGCGGATATCAAGGCGCTGGTGGTGGACGACGAACCGGAAACCTGTGAGCACGCCACTGTACTTCTGGAGTCTCTGGGAGTTACGGCTCACTGGACGGACAATGGGATGGATGCCGTCGAGAAGGTGAAGCAGGCTCATGAGACCCATGAGGATTACAACGTATGCTTCGTCGACTGGAGAATGCCGGTGATGGATGGAATAGAGACGGCAAGACGGATCAGAGAGGTTGCCGGCAATGATGATCTTGCCATCGTGCTCATCACCGCATACGATATCATGGAAGTAGAAGAGAGTGCGCTGAAGGCAGGAGCCTGGGGCGTCATCGGCAAACCGCTCTTCGAGTCTACACTTGTAGAAGCATTCGAGATGATTCTGGATGAAGATACAGGTGAGGATGTGAAGATAAATCGCAATGCGGATTATGATTTTGCCGGTAAACGCGTCATGATCGTTGAAGACAATCAAATCAATCTGGAGATCGCTGCCGAACTGGTGGGGGTTTCGGGTGCTGATATCGTCATGGCCACCAACGGCAAGGAGGCTGTAGAGATTTTCAGCAGATCCGGGGAAGGATATTTCGATCTCATACTCATGGATGTACAGATGCCGGTCATGAATGGGCATGAGGCGACGAAGCTTATCAGGAGTATGGATAGAGCCGATGCTAAAACGGTGAAGATCATGGCAATGACGGCCAATGCCTTCGCAGAAGACGTGAGGCTGAGCATCGAAAGCGGCATGGACGACCATATAGGCAAGCCTGTAGAGCCGGAAGTTCTTTACTTGAAGATGAGCCAATTGTTAGGAGATGAATAAATGGAACTTCGTGTCTTGAATTACTTTTTAACGGTTGCAAGGGAAGAGAACATCACCAGGGCGGCACAGTTCCTTCATGTGACACAGCCTACCCTCTCTCGCCAGCTGATGCAGCTGGAGGAAGAACTGGGCGTCAAACTGTTCAACAGGAGCAATCACAGCATCGTCTTGACCGAGGAAGGGATGCTGCTGAAGCGGCGGGCTCAAGAGTTGCTGTCTTTGGCAGACAAAACCAAGAAGGAATTAAAACAGGAAAAAGAGCTGAGCGGAGAGATTTTCATCGGCAGCGGTGAGTTCCGCAGCTTTTCCATGTTTGCCACTTTTTTGGCGTCCTTCATGGAAAGGCACCCCAGGGTCCGGTTCGATCTCTACAGCGGCAATGCGGACAACATCAAGGAGCGGATCGAGCGGGGGCTGATCGATGTAGGGTTGGTTTCAGCGCCTGTAGACATCAGCAAGTACGAATTTCTTCGTCTCCCAGAAAGGGAGCACTGGGGGTTTCTGGTACATGAGGATTCTCCACTGGCAGAGAAGGAAATTATCGTGCCGGAGGATCTGGCAGGACAAAAGCTGATGGCATCTCCGCGGACGTTGATACAGGAGGAGCTGGAAAATTGGATGGGCGATGTGGCTGACCGGGTGGAGGTTATCGGCACTTTTAATTTGCTCTACAATGCAGCCATGCTGGTCCAGCAGAAGATGGGCATAGCCCTGTGTATCGACCTGGATGCAGAATACAGCAACCTGAAGTTCGTGCCTCTGTCGCCTCAGATGGACGGCGGGTCCGTGTTGATCTGGAAGAAAAACCAGGTTTCATCTCCGACCGTTGAGGCATTGCTGGAACATACCAAACAATGCGTCAAAGGCATAACTGAAAATACGTGATAAGTATTAGACATTCCTGAACAAGCAAATTACAATGTAGGTATCCCGAAAGGGGTACCTATTTTTTAGAGAAGGGAGTGATACTATGACCATCGAGGAAGCCAGCCGCAAATACAACATCCCCGTGGAAATATTGCGAGAGTACGAGAGCTGGGGATTGTGCGGCACGGTAAAGGAAGTGATGGGTGCATGGCAGTATGACGATGAAGACCTGGAGCGTCTCAGCACCATCATGACGCTGCACGATATCGGATTTACCAACGAAGAAGTAAGAAGCTATATGCGGCTTCTTTTAGAGGGAGAATCCACGGAGAAAGAGCGGATCGCAATGCTCAACAACAGGCGAAGCTGCGCGCTGGATGAGCTTCATTTCAAACAGAAACAATTGGATCGACTGGATTATCTCCGGTACAAGATCCGCAAAGATAAAGGAGGAAACGAAAATGAAATTTGATTTTACTTATGAAAACCCGACCAGGATACATTTCGGAAAGAAGGCCATTGAAAATCTCAAACCGGAATTGGAGCATTATGGAGATACCATCCTGCTGGCATATGGCAAGGGCTCCATCAAGCAAATAGGTCTGTATGACCAGCTTATGGAGATATTTAAGGATTGCGGCAAGAAGGTGGTGGAGCTTTCCGGCATCATGCCAAATCCCACCTATGAAAAGGTTCTGGAGGGCTGCCGTCTTGTACGGGAGAACGACGTGGACTTGATATTGGCAGTGGGCGGCGGCTCGGTCATCGACTGCGCCAAGGCTATTTCCCTGTCGGCATACTGCGAGGGAGATGCCTGGACCAGGTACTGGATCAACGTGGAACCCCTTACCAATGAGGTGGTCCCGGTGGCATCCATTCTCACTATGGCTGGAACCGGCTCGGAAATGAACAGCGGGACGGTCATCACCAACGAAGAGCAAAAGATCAAGATGGGAAGGATCTACCCGGCCATGGTCAACCCGCGCTTTTCCATACTCAACCCGGAATACACCTACTCCGTTTCCAAGTACCAGATGGTCAGCGGTATCTTCGACATGATGTCCCATCTGATGGAGGCTTATTTCGCAGGCGATGACGATGGTACGTCCAACTATATCATCGAGGGCTTGCTGCGGTCCATAATCAACAGCGCCGGGATTGCCGTTGAAAATCCGGAGGACTACGAAGCAAGAAGCAATCTGATGTGGTGTTCATCCCTAGCCATGCATCCGCTGGTAGGATTGGGAAAAGCCCAGGATTGGGAAGTCCACATGATAGAGCATCAGTTGGGCGCTTACACAGACTGCGCTCACGGGATGGGGTTGGCTGCCATTTCCATGCCGTATTACCGATACGTGATGCAGTTTTATCCTGAGAAGTTCGCTCGCTTTGCCAAGGAAGTATGGCGTATAGAAGAAGCAGGCAAGACGACAGAACAGCTGGCAGCAGCAGGCATCGACGCTCTGGAGCAGTTTGCAAAGGACTGCGGTATGGTGCTGAAGCTGCGCGATTTAAATACCACAGAAGAAATGCTGCCGCTTATTGCCAATTCTACGGTTTTGGGCGGCGGATATAAGCAGATGACACCGGAAGAGATACTGAATGTTTTGAAGGAAGCGTTTTAGAAGGATAAAACCTTTAGGAGGCGCCCTGGAATCAGGGGCATTCTATAAATGCAGTGAAAGGAAATCGATAAATGAGAAAATATAAAAAGATGATTTTTGCAATGATAGCTGCTTTCCTGCTGGTGTTTGCGCTGGCAGCTTGCGGCAGTTCTCAGGAAGATGAGGCGGAGTCGACAGAAGCGGCATCGGCAGGAACAACCGATGGCAACGGACTGGTGGTCTATTTTTCCTGGTCCGGCAACACGGAATCGGTGGCACAGGAGATCCAGAGCCAGACAGGAGCGGATATTTTTCGCATAGAACCGGCTGAGGCTTATACCGACGATTACGATGAACTGCTGGATGTGGCGCAGGAGGAGCAGAGCAGCGATGCTCGCCCGGAAATTGCAGATACCATCGACAACTTCGATGACTATGAGGTGATCTATCTGGGCTACCCCAACTGGTGGGGCGATATGCCGCAGATCATCTACTCATTCTTGGACGACTACGACCTGTCCGGCAAGACCTTGATACCGTTCTGCACCAGCGGCGGCAGCGGATTCTCAGGCAGTCTGGATACCATCGCAGACATGGAGCCGGATGCAGTGATGCTGGAAGGACTGCATATCGGCGGATCTTCTGCAGATGATGCAGCCGGCGATGTGACCCAGTGGCTGCAGGAAATCGGCATTGCGCAGTAGGGGCAGGAACTTACGACAAAACTGACGATCATGAAGGAGGAAACGATGAGCTATTTAGGAGAAGACATTCGAAAATTAGGATTCGGGTTGATGCGATTGCCCCAGAATGGTGACAAGATCGATGTGGAACAGGTAAAGGAAATGGTAGACCTGTTCATGGACGCAGGATTCACATACTTTGATACGGCGTGGGCTTATGCGGGAAGCGAGGATGCCATCCGCCAGGCGCTGGTGGAGCGGTATCCTAGAGAAAGCTTCCAGCTGGCGACCAAGAATGCAGCATGGATCAACTGCAAGACCAGGGAAGAGGCAATAAATCAGTTTGAAACTTCCCTGAAGCAGACAGGGGCAGGATACTTTGACTACTATCTGCTCCACAACCTGGGAGAGGGTCGTACCAAATATTTTGACGACTTTGATATGTGGACCTGGGTTCAGGAAAAGAAAAAAGAAGGCAAGATCAAGCACGTAGGCTTTTCCTTCCACTCTACCGCCGACGAACTGGAGCCGATTTTGCAGCAGCATCCGGAAATGGAATTCGTGCAGCTGCAGATCAACTATGCCGATTGGGACAGCCCATCCGTCCAGTCCAGAGCATGCTATGAGGTGGCGCGAAAATATGACAAACCGGTCATTGTTATGGAGCCGGTCAAAGGCGGTATGCTGGCAACACCGCCGCAGTCGGTGGTGGATGTTTTAAAGGCAGCCGAGCCTGAATCCTCCGTTGCCTCCTGGGGTGTGCGTTTTGCAGCCGATCTGGAAGGAATCATTACGGTGCTGTCCGGTATGAGCAACGTGGAACAGATGAAGGACAATCTTTCCTATATGAAGGACTTTACGCATTTGAATGAGGATCAAAAGAAGACGCTGGAGAAAGCTCAGGAGGAGCTGGCGAAGATTCCGCTGATCCCGTGCACTACCTGCGATTATTGTGCCAAGGTATGTCCGCTGGACATCGGTATCTCCGGTTCATTTACAGCCATGAATCTTCTGACTCTTTATGGAGATAAAGCTGCTGCAAAGGGTCAAGAGGAATGGCTGGTAGGAGGCCATGGAAAGAAGTCTGCCACCGAGTGCATCAAGTGCGGTAAATGCGAGGAAGCCTGTCCGCAGCATATTGCCATTCGCGAAAATCTGGATACAGTGGTCAGCCAGCTGATTGAGAAATAATGAAACTGAAACAAAAGAAAAAGATAAAAATTTTGATTGACATCCTTATGATGGCAGGATTGTTGTTTCTGTCCGGCTATCAATTCTGGGGTCAGGCTGCCCACGAATGGGCGGGAGCAGCCATGCTGGTGTTGTTTATTCTTCACAACATCCTAAACAAACACTGGTACCGTGGCTTGTTTAAAGGGCGGTACCATCCGGTGCGGGTATTTCAATTATGCGTGATCGGCTTGGTCCTCGTCGCCATGGCGATCCAGATGTACAGCGGTATCCGCATGTCGAGAGAAGTGTTTGATTTTCTTCCATTGGATGGAAACCTTTCAACCATCAGGCTTTTGCATATCCTTGGTGCTTACTGGGGATTTGTTCTCATGTGCCTGCATCTCGGTATGCACGGTGGTATGATGTCAAAGGTGGTGAAAAAGCGCCCGCTGAGCGAATCCTCTGAAGGGCAGGTGGCATCTGTCGGTGCGGAGGCCCGCATTTCCGGCAAAGCCCCCTTTTTTGCAGGACTGCTGATCGCCTCATACGGCATTTTCGTATTCTTCAAACGGGATTTTCCGACCTATATGTTCCTGCAGTCAGAGTTCGTCTTTATGGACTACAGCGAACCGCCAGCCCTGTTTTACCTGGACTACCTGGCGCTGGTGCTGCTGTGGGCATTTGCAGGACATTACAGCACGAAACTGTTGAAAATAAAATTACCCGAAAATAGAAAGCGCAGATAACCGCTTAAAACTACTTTGGTAATTAAGAACCCAACCATGCCTTTCAAGCATGATAATCGATAAAAAACAGGTATTGGACACTTTTTCGGCAGCGATTTACAATAAAAGCAAGGAGGAAATACCATGCAATATAAAACATTCAAAGGCTTGAAGCTGTCAGCTCTGGGAATGGGCGCCATGCGCCTGCCTACCGTAGATGAAACATATGCCAACATAGATGAGAAGGTGACACGGCAGATGGTGGATTACGCCATGGAGCAGGGCGTCAACTATTTCGATACTGCCTGGGGCTATCACGACGGCAATTCGGAAGTCGTCATGGGAAAGGCGCTGAGCGGCTATCCCCGCGATAGCTACTATCTGGCTGACAAATTCCCCGGCTATGACCTTTCCAATATGGATAAGGTTGGAGAGATCTTTGAGGAACAGTTAAAGCGCTGCGGTGTGGATTACTTCGATTTTTATCTGCTTCACAACGTCTGTGAGATGAACATCGATGCTTACCTGGACGAAAAATACGGCATTATGGACTACCTGAGAAAACAAAGAGATGCAGGGCGTATCAAGCATCTGGGTTTTTCTGTACACGGCGGTAACGATGTGTTGAAGCGTTTTTTAGAAGCCTACGGTTCGGAAATGGAGTTCTGCCAGGTGCAGCTCAACTATATGGACTGGACCTTCCAGGATGCAAAGGGCAAGGTGGACATTCTGAAAGGGTATGATATTCCTGTCTGGGTCATGGAGCCGTTGAGGGGCGGTAAGCTGGCACAGCTGTCAGAAGAAGATGCGGCAAAGCTGAAAGCTTTGCGCCCGGAAGAGACTGTAACGTCATGGGCATTTCGCTTCCTTCAGTCGTTGCCGGAGGTTGTGGTGACCCTTTCCGGCATGTCTAACTTCCGGCAGACGCAGGAAAATATCAAGACATATGAGACGGACGCACCATTGACCGATGAAGAAATGAAAGTGCTTTTGCAGGTTGCAGAGGATATGGTGGGCAGAACTGCATTGCCTTGTACGTCATGCCGTTATTGCGAGAGTCACTGTCCACAGGAGCTGGAAATATCAAGATTGCTGTTCTTGTATAACGAGCATACGGTGACGGGAGGCGGATTCATGGCGCCTATGGCTTTATCGGCGGTACCGGAGGAGAGACAGCCTTCTGCTTGTGTAGGCTGCAGAAGCTGTGAAGCTGTCTGTCCGCAGCAAATCAAGATTTCGGAAGCTTTGGCAGATTTCACGGAAAAGCTGAAGCAGCCACCGCAGTAGAGCCTGCTTTGCAGCAAACAGCAAGCAAATGAGCATATTATGACTTTCTGGAATGACCGGAACAAGCCGAAACTATCGGGAAATTCTCACGAGAAATCCCCGCAGGTTTCGGCTTCTTTGTTTTAGTTGAGTGAACTGTCGAAATATGGTATAATTGGGATACATGAGTGTGGGAGGGAAGAGAATATGAAAAATAAAACACGATGGCTGGTGATTGCTCTGCTTATTTTTTGCACAGGATTACTGGCAGGCTGTTCCGAGGACAACGAGAGCATCGTTCAGGACAGCGAACAGGAAAAAGCTGAAGCAGAGGTCCAATTGTCTGTATTCGGCTTCAAGTACGAAGCCCTCAACGTGAAAGCCATCGAGGATACGCTTCACGATTATATGGAAGAACATCCGGAGGTCTTTATTTCCTACGACGGAATCAAGGGCCCGGAGTATTTTGATGTATTGGAAAAGAGAATAGCCTCCGGCAACGGGGACGATATATTTATGGTGGACCATGAACGGGTCTTAAAATTGAGCGCAGAAGGAAAGCTGGCAGATCTCTCGGATCTTTCCACGCTGGGAGACTTCAGCAAGCTGGCAAAGAGCCAGATGAACGCCACGGGAACAGTTTGGTACGTGCCGACTTCCATTTCAGCCTTCGGGCTTTACTGTAATGAAGACCTGCTGAAGGAACACGGTCAGGACATACCGGAAAACCTGAAGGAATTTACAGAGGTTTGCGACTACTTCGTATCAGAGGGCATCACACCTATCGTCGCCAACAACGATATTTCCCTGAAAACCATTGCCATAGCCAAAGGCATGCTGCCGGTATATCAGTCGGACGATCCTGCCGCCAGGATCCAAGCCATGAATACAGGGGAAGAAGACCTGGCGGAAACACTGAGACCGGGATTCGAGCTGGTAGAGAAGATGATCAACCGTAAATGGGTAAATGCAGAAGAAGCGTTGACGGTGGAAAAGACCAAGGACGATCTGACCATCTTTGCAGAGGGGAAGCAGCCATTCATGCTGACGGGAGCCTGGGCAACGCCTCGTGTAAAGGCTTTGGATCCGGACTTTTCCTTTGTAGTACAGCCATATCCTATCCTTAAGAAAAACAGCGTTCTGGTGATCAATGTAGATACACGCATCAGCATCAATGCGGAAAGTCCTGATGTAGAAGAAGCGAAGGAATTTCTCGAATATTTGACCCGGAAAGATGTAATCTGGGATTTTGCCAACAGCCAGAGCTCCTTTAGCCCTATGAAAGACAACAGGCTGGCGGAGGATGAATCTATCCAGGCCATAGGACCTTATCTTAACAACGGATACAGCGTATTGGGTTCAGACGACACACTGCAATATCCTATCTGGGACCAAACGAAGCAGTGTATCCAGGGAATGCTGGAAGGCGACGACAGTGATGCTGCCGTGGAGCGTATGCGTCAGTTGATCCTCGAGTGGAGGGAAGCTGAACAGAAGGAGTAGGAAACAATGAACAGAAAGAGGCTTTTTATCGGCATGAGCGTTCTTCTGATCGGAACCCTTCTGGCAGGAGGACTCTATTACATCGGAAGCGTCAGAGATGCGCTGTGGAACAAAGCGGTTCTGGACGTGTTGGAGGTGACCGCTCAGGGACGCCATGCACTGGACATTTATGTAGAGAAGGAAGAAGAACTGCTGACGTTGCTGGCGGATGAATTGGAAACAAAAAACAGCACCGATACGGCAGATATCGAGGAGACGATCCACTTGTCGGGGGAATCGGGCGCCACCTATTCCTGCGTGGATCTGGGCAGCGGCAAACTGTATACTACGGAGGAAACGGGTGAAGAGTATTTGAGCGCAGAGCGTCTTGATTCGCTTAGTTCCTTGGGAGAAATAGGTTTTCAGGAGCCGTTTCTCGATGATGCCACCGGAATATGGAACACAGGAGGGTATCTGCGGTTTTCATTTGCCGACGGCGTAGAGGGGATCGCACAGAAAACCACGACGGTATCCGAGATGGCGCAGCGGTTTTCTCTGTTTTTTTATGATAACACGGGCTTTTCCTATGTGGTGGATTCAGACGGCGAGATCCTCATGCGCTCCGAGCACCGCAACAGCAACAGGACATTCCAGAACCTGTTTGACGTTATAGATCTACAGGACAACGATCCTCAGGAGCTGGAGGCATTCCAGCAGGCGCTTCAAGAAGATAAACAGGGCGTTTCCTGTTTCCGTTACAAGGAAGAGGAATACGTCTTTTGCTATGTTCCCATGGAGAGCGTGGAAGGCTGGTATGTAGTGTCCATCATTCCTAACGATGTGATCATGAAACAGGCAAACCAGATCTTAAAGCATTCTCAGATAATGCTGATAATGATACTGCTCATACTGCTTATTCTGGCAGCGTTCTTCCTGGTATACTGGAACTCCATGCGTCGGATATTCCAGGCAGAGGAAAGGGCAAGGCGCGCTGCGGAAAGCGCCAACGTGGTCAAGAGCCGGTTCTTTTCCAGTATGTCTCACGATATCAGGACTCCTATCAACGCCATTTTGGGCATGACGGAGCTGGCGTCCAATCATTTGGACGAGCCGGATCGGATGGAAGAATATCTTAAAAAAATCAAGCATTCGGGGCGGCTGCTGACCGGATTGATCAATGATGTCCTTGATATGTCCAAAATAGAAAACGGGAAGCTGCTGCTTCACGAGGAGAATAATTCTCTGATCAAAATGCTGCAGGAGTCGTCAGACTTGGTCCAGGTGTTGGCTTCACAGAAGCGGCAACATTTCTCCGTAAGGCTGCACCAGATGGAACACGATATCCTATATTTCGACAGCTTGCGGCTCAACCAGGTGCTGATGAATATCCTCTCCAATGCGGTGAAATTCACGCCGGAGGGTGGAACCGTCAGTTTTGATGTGACGGAAGAACCTTCTAAAAAGGAAGGCTGCGCCCGATTTGTTTTCCGTATTGCCGATAACGGTATAGGCATGAGTCCGGATTTCATCAAGGATATCTTTACCTTCTTTTCCAGGGAGAAGGACAGCAGAGTTGACCGCACGGAAGGAAGTGGTCTGGGGCTGGCAATCACTAAAACCATCGTCGATATGATGGAGGGTAACATCCAGGTAGAAAGCGAACGGGGAGAAGGGTCCGTGTTTACGGTCACATTGGATTTACCGTTGGCAGAGGAACAGGAAGAAAGTCCTCACATCCCATCGGAGATACGCATTCTGCCGGAAGACGAAGAAGAGAAGCCGACCATAGATTTGACCGGGAAGCGGATATTGGTAGTAGAAGATAATAGGCTGAATCAGGAGATCGTTGCGGAGGTTTTGACGGGAGCCGGTGCACAGATAGTTCTCGCAGGGACCGGTATGGATGGTATCAAGCGCTTCGAAGAAGCGGAAGAAGGATTCTTCGATTTGATACTGATGGACATCAACATGCCTGGCATGAACGGCTACGATGCCACCAAAGCCATCAGAGCAATGAAAAGGGCAGATGCCGGCAGGATTCCGATCTTTGCCATGACTGCAGATGCTTTCGCAGAGGATATCGCAGAGGCTAAAAAGGCGGGGATGAGTTGTCATTTGTCAAAGCCTCTTGATATACAGGGAATGCTGGAGCAAATCAAAAAGTACGTGTTGGAATCATAGGGCAGTGGGATGCTGAAGGGCGAAGGAAGGAAACCGTAATATGAAACAGAGCCGATTTGAACCGGATCAAAATTTCATAGATTTTTATAAAAGGTCTTTCGAGGATGCGCCTTATGCCATGGTGCTGATCCAAATGATCTTTGAAGGTGAGAAGGCTGTGGATTACCTGTACATCTACGCCAATCCTGCATGTGCGGATGTGCTGGATCTGCCGTGCCGGGACTTCATCGGCATGAAATACAGTGAGTGTTTCCCGGGATCAACGGATCAGAACATCGAGCTTTACAGCAGAGCCGTTAAAGAAAATGAATCGGGGAAGCGTTCTGTTTTCAGCCTGGAGATAGACAGGTACATAGACATTGCATACTCTAAAGTGGGAGAAGATATGTGCATGGTTATGGCATATCAGTCAGTTTACGGCGCCAGTGATGCCGAACAGACTCTGGCAGCTTCCATGAGCGCTTTTGATATGATCATTTCAGTCAATCTGACTAAGAACCAGTATCACATGATAAATTACCACAACTTTCATAATACGAAGGCGAGGGAATACGGCAACTTCGACGAACTGATAAGGGTCGGATTGAGCACAGTTCCGGATAAGTGGAAAGGTCCTTTTAACGATGCTTTCGCACGGGACAACCAGCTGGAAGCCTTCGCTAAAGGCGTCAAAACTATCGTGCTGGATCACCAGCAGTACTCCAATGACGGATCGCTGCACTGGGTACGTACCCAGGTGATTCGGATCGAGGATACATTGGGAAATGATGTTCTTCAGGTTACCACCGCCAAACTGATCGATGACCTGAAGGATGTGGAGCAACAGCTTTTGCGTGAACGAAGGGCGGTTTACGACACGATTCCCGGCAGCGTGACCAGGTGCAGGATAGGTAATGAAAAGCTGTTCTTCCTGGAATGGGACAATCAGCTGGAGGACATCATGGGGCTCACTTCAGAGGGGGAAAAGTCGCCTATGGATTCCGTTCTTGATGAGGATGTAGAGCACATCAGGTCGCTTATCCTGGAGAAGGGCAAAGCAGGACTTCCGATCAGCTTCCGTCACCGGATGATAGATAAGGAAGGTGACATCAGGTGGATACACAGCGAAGGACGCAAAGTCAGTGAAACCGATGGTATGTCGGACTATATTTTCGTCAGCTTCGACATTACAGGAGAAAAGGAAGCGACGGAGCAGCTTGACACGGAACGAAAGAGATACAAGGAGCTGCTGGATTCTATCAGCTGCGGCTATCTGGAGTATTATACCAACGATGACAATACCCTGACTTACAGGGAGTTTAATCAGGAGGCCTGTGTCATCACAGGAAAACCGAAAGAACTTCTGTATCAGGAGAAGATCCCACGGGAGCTGTCGGAAATCGAAGAGGATTCCGTATACTGGAAGAGTATTTTGAAGCAGGCGGAAGAAAACCTCGGTAAACGTATCGACTATATCTGTAGGATCAGAAACGGGGTAAGCGGCGCCAAATATATATGGGTCGCAGGGTATGTAACGTGTTTGAGAGATGAAGACGGCAGGCTTTATATTCAGGACGTGTTCATGAATGTGGATGCCCAGAGAAAATATGAGATGGAGCTGGTCGTTAAAAATGAGGCATTGCGTATCGCCCTGTCAAAAATGGAAACCACATATTTCTATTACTATCCTAAGGAAGACAGGCTTCTAATGGGCGATAATTCCTATGAAATCGAAGGAATATGGGAATCGGGCCATGAAAGACCTGAGGAATGGGTGGATACCTTCGTTGCGGAGGAGTTTCGCCCTAAGGCAAAGGAAGCCTTCGAAAGGGTCAAGACCGGGGAAGAAAACCTGAGCTTTGATTTTCGTCTGGCTGACAGGGACAGATGGGTCAAAACCGATATGGCAGTGATCGAGTGGGATGAATTGGGTATGCCTTCCCTTGTCATCGGTTTTTCCGATGACATTACGGAGGAGAAAAACAGAGATGCGGAGACTCAGGAAACGCTGGCGGGAATCAGCAACAGCTTTGATTATATCCACCGTGTGCATATTCCGTCCATGACGGTCACGGCGATCAAGCAGACCAGAAGCCTGGAAGAGACTATGAACAGGCAGGGAACCATAGGAAGCGTGGTGAAAAAAATCGTCACTACCTACATTCCTGAGGAAGACAAGGAAATCTATCAAAACTTTATGAATTACAAGCGTATCGCCAAGGCGCTCAACTGGGATCATACCACGGAGACCCTCGACATCAAGATGATGATACAGGGAGAGGAGCGTTGGGTGCGCATCAATGTGATTCTGGCATCCATGAAGAATCAAGAGGTCGAATCTTATATAGTGGCGCTGAGGGATATCACAGAAGAAAAGGAAGCGGAATTTGCGGCACAGCAGACTACAAGAGAGCGAAATCAGCTGATCTACGCCATCAGCGTTATCTTCCAGTCCATGTTTATCATAGATTTGAAGAATGGGCAGTACCGGACCATCAAGAAATTCAATACCCAGGAGGACGCCATTGGCATGGAAGGGGCATTTATAGATATAATAAATGCCTATTCCCTGTATATGGAGGAGGAGCATGCCGACCTCTTCAAGGATACATTCCGGCTGGATCACATCGTAGAAAGCGTCTCCGAGGACAAACCGATACTGGCGATCGAGCTCCCTCTGGAATTCGAAGGGAGGCAGTACTGGCTCAGGTACAATGCCGTGCTGACATCTACCGAAGATGGGCAGTCCAAGACCATAGCTTTCACCACGCTGAACGTTACGCCGGAGAGGGAGAAGGAAGCGCGCCATCAGGAAGCGCTGCAGATAGCCTTTGAGGCAGCGCAGAAAGCCAATAACGCCAAGAGCGAATTTCTTTCCAGGGTCAGCCATGATATACGCACACCGATGAATGTGATCATGGGAATGACGGCCATCGCCAAGGGACAGACAGGTGATGAGGAACGGATCGCCGATTGTCTGGAAAAAATCGATTTATCCTCCAGACACTTGCTGGAATTGATAAACGAGATACTGGATATGTCCAGGATCGAAGCCGGACATCTGAAGCCGACGGACGAGTCCTTTGACCTTTCCGATACCATCGGAGAGATCCTTACCATGTTCAGACCACTGACATCCAACAAAGGACAGACCCTGAATGTGGAGATAGGTGCATTAAAGCATAGCGCCGTCACAGGGGACGAGAAGCTTGTAAAGCAGGCGCTGATAAACTTTATGAGCAATGCGGTCAAATATACGCCACAGGAAGGCAATATACGGTTCGCAGTATCGGAGAAATCATCGGATCGTTTGGGGTTCTCACGGTATGAATTCGTATTCGAAGATGATGGGCTTGGTATGAGACCGGAGTTTGTGGAGCACATTTTTGAGCCGTTTTCAAGGGAAGAGGACAGCAGAACCAGCAAGATACAGGGCACAGGTCTGGGTATGACCATAGCCTACAACATCATTAAGATGATGGACGGGAATATCGAGGTGGAAAGTGCTCCGGGCAAGGGCTCTAAATTTACCGTGACCTTCTATCTGGCAAGACAGGAAGAAGGCGGCGCAGCAACGGATACCCAGGGTAAAAGCTACGATAGGGATCTTGAAAACAAGGTGGCGGATCTTAGGGAGGACAATTACGGAGGCAAGAAATTCCTCCTTGCGGAAGACAATCTCCTCAACAGGGAGATCATCAGCGAACTTCTGTCAGCCACGGGCGCTCAGGTCGATACGGTCGAAAACGGTCAGGATGCCCTGGAGCTGTTTAAGGAGATGGGAGAAGGATATTACGATCTGGTTGTCCTGGATATCCAGATGCCGGTCATGGATGGATACAAAGCAGCTGCTGCTATCAGAAGCCTTGAAGGCAGAGGTGATGCGGCAACCGTTCCTATTTTCGCCATGACAGCCAACGCCTTTGCCGATGATATCAAGCAGGCAAAAGAGGCAGGTATGAACGAACATATCGCTAAACCACTGGACATCAAGAGAATGCGTGACGCCATGCGAAAATGGCTGAAATAAAGGAGCGGCTAAGGACCGAAGCAGCGAAACCAAGTGAGGTCTGATGAAATCAAGATAAAAAGCGTATAGCTGAATGGCTTTAAGAAGTCAAAAGGCTATGCGCTTTTTAAGTGCCTTTGCGAGGAAAATTAAGAATATTGAAGGCAAATATCAATAAAATCAATAAAAATATTAAAAATATTAATTTATATATTGACAATATTGATGTCGTGGTTTATATTAATAACATCAAGGCTGCGAAATCGTATCGTAAGGGTACGGGAAAGGAAGTGCCAATATGAAAAAAGTCATCAGTCAATGTCCTGTTTGCGGCGGAGCATTGAAAGTAACCAGGCTGAAATGCGAGGAATGTGATACGGTCATCGAAAACGATTTCGTTCTCAGCAAGTTCGACTATCTATCGGCAGAGGAGCTTTTCTTTACGGAGACTTTCATCCGATGCCGAGGCAATATCAAGGAAGTGGAAAAGGAACTGAAGATTTCCTATCCGACCGTTCGGTCGAAGCTGGACGTGGTCATCAAGAAGCTGGGTTACGAGGACGAGGCTAAGAAGGACGAGGAAATGATAAAGCGGGAGACGGTACTGAAGGCGCTGGAGCAGGGCGAAATCACCGCAGAGGAAGCCATACAGCAGTTAAAGTAGCAGTAAAAGTATTGATGCGAATCGCATAAAAAGTCCGGTGCTCCGGACAGAAATCAAGTTAGATGAGAAAAGAGAGGAGAAACAACAATGGAAGAGAAGATGAGGATCCTGAAGATGATAGAGGAAGGGACCATTACGGCAGAAGAAGCAGCGGAGCTGATGAAAACCATGGGGGTTGACGAAGAGGGACAGAAAGCTCTCAGCATCAGAAACGGTTATGATAAAAAGATGTTTCGCGTCATCGTGGACAGCGTGGAAGGTGATAAGGTCAACGTGCAGTTTCCTGTAGGAGCCATCAAGAAGATTTTGAAAGTAACGGGCAAGCTGCCGATCCCGGAAAAGGATCTGGAAGGCGTAGATCTGACGGAAATGATGGACGCCATCGCAGAGTGTCTGGACGAAGAAATCGAAGGCGACTTCGTAAATGTTGAAGCAGCCGACGGGACTACGGTTCGTGTCTTTGTAGGTCAGTAGCTTTACGGCTGGAAATGAGGCGATAGACGATGAAAATCAAAATCAGGACAAAGGGGTTCAGGCTTTCTATGCCGGTGCCCCTCAGGATGGCAGGCATGATGGTCCGCATGATCCCCGACAAGCAGTTTGAGCAGATGCGGGAGGAAACGCCACCGCCCTATGATGCGCTCATGACCAAAGAGGTTTTCGTCATGCTGTGTCAGGAATGTCTGGATGTGCTGAGGGAATACAAAGGGCTGGAGATGGTTCACGTAGAAGCCAGCGACGGCACCTTCGTATCCATAAAGCTGTAGTGTGGTTATCAATAAGGCATATACGGTAAAAGAAAACGATTTGCAGGGCTACTGCAAATCGTTTATTAA
>JAUNBU010000101.1 GCA_030526925.1 Bacillota bacterium
AACGCCTGACAGCCGGCGGCTACACCCTAACCTCCGCCCGCCCTTTCGACATGTTCCCACAGACGGGGCACGTTGAGACGGTATGCCTATTGTCCAAACTTCAAACAAAGCAACATATCCTGGTCGATATCAGCATGGACGAGCTCGACCTGACGGCTGCGGAGAAAAAGGCCACCTATGATGAAATCAAGGCATATGTGCTGGAGCACTCCGGCTTAAGGGTAAGCAGTTTATATATCGCTCAGGTGAAGCAGAAATATGGCATTATTGAGCGTGAGAACTATAACAAGCCGAAGTCCGACGAAGCAAAGCAGCCACAATGCCCGCCAGACAAAGAGGCGGCGATTGTTGAGGCGTTGAAATATTTCAGCATGATATGATTAAAAGAGATTGGATACCAGTTGTTGACATCCAATCTCTTTTAATCACTGTAAATTAATACCTCTTATAAAATCTGTTATTTGGGAGTACACCGCATCGTTTAAGTCTGTGTACTTTACTAGAACCGCATTTACCCAACTAGGGCCATGGCCACCAACTTCTCGAACAAAATTTTCAAGTTCTCCAACAGGAACAATATGAATTCCATGTTCTTTGAGCACACAGTCCATTCGTCCAAAAGCATCGGTTGAATCACCGGCGGGGAGTGCTGCTCTTCCCACTTTCTTTATTGAATCCCATTTTGAAATCGTTTTAATTGTATTCCTAATATCTTCGATTTCCCCTGTAGAAAGGTCGTGGGCGGTTGATGAATTAAATACTTGCTCAATTGCAGCTTTAGCTGTGTTGCGATTTATTCTCTCAACAGGACTATGTAAATTGGAAACTATAATATTATAATCAGGTCTTAAAGAATCCCACTCTATGCCAAACGTCTCTATCACATTTTTGAAAATAGCTTCATCATTCAAAATATCAATGTCTGGAATTAGCTTAACATCAATATTTAAGGCGCTAAGAGCTTTTACCACCTTGGCCATGCGCTGTTTGCCCCCGCAATGAATAAAAAGCGTTTCGGAATACTTGCCATCTTGTTGCTTTATGTGACTCTCTATTATCGAATACATTTTGCAGTCAGAATCACTTTCACATAGCACAACAGAATTGTGAAAAAGGCTCGACATGATATTGGAATATTTTAGCAACGGGTCATTCCACACTTCATTGAATACGGTATTATTGAGGATGGAAAAAGAATTTGTATCCTCTTTTCGAGTAATGCGAACAATTTTTACCCTCTCTGGGCAAGTTTCAATAAGCCCTTTGATAATATCTTCGCTGTGAGTAGAAATAAAGGCTTGCTGGTCATCTTTAAGGGTTTCTCCTATAATTTGCCCCATAATCTTTGCCTGCGGCGGATGGAGAAAGGATTCTGGCTCGTCTATAAGGTACGTACAATAGTAGTCCAGCATCAAATAGAGAAGAATTCCGGTAAAACTCTTAATACCATCACCTTGATCTTGAACCTGTTTATAGGCACCTAAAATGTCAGCATACTCTTCTTGTCTATCTTGCTCATCATCAAATTCTTTTGTGAATTTTACAGGAGCGCCGATACAGAGAGGAATGCTTGCACCGAACTGCGTGTTTGGTGTTAATTCTACATCAAATGCCTTTTTGAAGCTGCCGGAAAGCCATTTCCGATACTTTTTATCAAAAGCCGCATAATGAATGGGATGACCCTTTGCCGCATTGCGATTAATGCTTTGGGGCGGATTGCATATCGTTAATCTGTTTTCAGTATTTAGATTTGCGACAAATAAATCACGGTAATCATCGTATACCGCACTTTTTTGAAAATTTTCGTTTGAGTACCCCCATATACTTACAGTTCCGCCTAAATAAGGATAACTTATATACTTTCCTTGATTATATCCTGACGATATGCTATCAAGCAGAGATGAAAGCGAACCCGCATATTTGGTAACAGTGATATCAGACACAACAATGCTCGGGAGCTTTTTGGCAGACAATGAATATATATCCTTGAGAGACTGACTTTTTCCTGCATTATTTGGTCCCACAAATATCACAATATCGTTTGCGGCTATGTCAATTTCTTCTCCATTATTAAACCTAATTTTGGAAATGAAACCACCTGTCCTGCTGTTGGGCATGTGTATCACCTCTAACATATAATGTAATTTCGAGCATTCACAGTAAAATCAAGGTATTATTTTTATGCAGCTACTCAACTCTGTCAATAAAATCTCCCAGTTTATTTATAATTCCATCTTTAAATAAAACATCTGCCTGAACTCCCCAATAATCCTGAAGCAACCGCTCTATATCAGCGTCAACAGGTGAGGACTCTATATTTGACCGAATGATGCGTGATGGCGCAGGAAGTGCATCAATAGAGTCGATGACAGGATATTCTTTGCGGAGTCGTTCATCAAGCTCCTTTGCGGATGCAGTATCATACCTGCGGCCATTTTCATAAGCCGACAGGAAAAAAAGAATCTGTTGCACGTCACTATAGGCCTTAATTTTGCCTATTGATCCTCTAGCTTCAATGAGTTGACAAGCTTTCTTTGACAGTTCTTTTACAAAATGGACTTTTGCCATGATACACCTCTCTTTTTTATTACAAAATCACTCCATCGGTTTTATCGTCGCTTCGATAAAGTCGATCTCATCCTGCGTCAAGCCGTATTTTTCATACAGCTCCGCGTCTGTCCAGGGCTTTGAGAAGTCCTGCATCGGGACAAAGCGGTATGCTTTGCTCGGCGCATCCTGCGATATTTTGCAGGCAGAAACGAGAATGCGGAAAAACTTTGTCTTCATGTAAGTGATGAAGTTCTCCGCTTCATTCTTGCTGTCAAAGGCGGCATACAGGAAGGTTTGCGAGCAGACTGAATTTTTAGAGCAGTATTCCGGTTTGCCAAGCACATACGGGTCTGTGCCGGAGCCGCCTGCCTTCGGAACAAACACCTTGTCCTTGTCAATATCAGCCGCATTCTTAGTGATTTTGCTGCCGTCGATATACGCGAGTTTTCGTTCCAGCTTTTCGAGATAGAGAAGCTGCGTCTCATGTCCTTTGCCTGCCGTTTGAAATACCTCAATCGGATTTTTCTTGCTGGAGCGTGGATTTGTCGGAATACCAAACGGCGTGTCGGTCGAAATGAGCGACGAGACGGTTTCCTCATCCTGCCCTATCTGCTCCGTGACCTTTTTGACGATTGCCGCAAGGCGCGGCTCCCTTATCAGAATATCGAAATCGCCCAGGCGGCGCTTTGCCGCGCTTCGTTTTCCATCCTGCACAAGAGTATAGAGACAATCGCCGGAATAGGCCGAATCATAGAGGTAGTAGCACAGCCCTCCCTTTATCTCAACCGTTGGGAAAACATCTCTCGAGTTGGTATAGGCAAACAGCATACGGATGCCGGGGTCGTTGAGCATATGCGTCCTGAAATCGCCCAGCAGATTCTCGCGCCCGGTGGTAAACCATCGGGAGGGAATGATCAGCGAGGCATATCTTGACGTTAGCTTTTGGGCGGACTCCACAAAATGCTGATATATGGGCGCATCGTTCGTCCCGCCGGAGCCGTCTGTCAGTTGATAAGGCGGATTGCCCACCACCGCGTCAAACTTCATGTTTCCACCACCATTCTGATTCCAGTAGTTGCGCTTGAGAACTTTCTTCGTAAAGCTCTCAGGCTTGTTTTTCAGCATGTTTACAAGGTTCAATAGTCATCAATTACGGTCAGTACTAGTCTCAGAGAACGCGCTAACGCTGGCAATATAATCAAATTGATCATCGCCTGTGCTTCTAATGAAATGCTCTTTTGAAGATGCAACCGTTAAAAAGTACTCCCTAAATGCCTTAGATACAGAGTACGCCCATTCAGGAGACTTTGGGACTGGAATAAGAATCTCTCTAAACCTATTCCCAACATCTTCTCGATTCGTTTGCATAAGCGTTACCCTACGCCACTGATTTCGTACTTCTTTTAAAGATAGTGACCACAACAAATAGAAGGGGTCATATCCCTGTGAATTAGCCATTACGCGCAAAACAAATACCTCTTTAGTCAGTACTATCTGTTCTTCTCCTGGAATTAATATAGCGAACTCGCCTATGTTGCTGCTTGCACGATTTGGGGAGATAAGGTCCCATCCTCGCAAATTACTTCTTCCATCATCGGTTCGCCAAAAACGTTGTGCAAGCTCCAATGCAATTAGATTTGTCGGGTTTACATTTATTCTTAGATTCCTAATATCTGAAACCTTGACATATGGAATAGACCCATTCCTTAGATCATTGCTCGGACTGCCATGGCCTCCCGTGATAGTTATCAGTCCAGAATCCATGAGTTCGCCCAGTGAAATTGCAGAAAAGCCGTGTCTCTCCTGTAACCGCCTAAACCCATCCAAATAAATGAAATCATAGTATTGAGGAACCAATACATCTTTCGCATATGCCGTGGCTAAACCCACCTTATACTGAGCATTACCTTTTCTATATTCGTCCGCCATAGCCGACAGCTCATTGTCAATTTCCGAAGTCCGTCTGCCGGCGCTGTCAACTTTATACCGCACACTTCCGTTTTTGTATATTCCACAACTTTGTGGGTTTAAAAATGATACCTCGTCCGTTTCAGAAGCAACAGGCGTTTTTTCGGGGTCGATTTTTTCAAATACATATAGATTTGTTTTGGCGCGGCAAAAACCCTGAAATGCTTCCATGGGCACATTTGCAACACACAGCGGCTTTAGTCTTGTCTTTGCCCATTCTCGAACATATTTGTATGTTGGGGAAAAGAAATATGTCTCTGGCAGAACAATGCATAGTTTTCCTCCGACTTTAAGGAGGTCATGACATCTGTTAAACATTGTGAGTCCGAGTTCAATGTCCTTACCTACATCAATATAGTCGACTATACTTAAGCCGGATTTCTTCGCATCTGAGTACTTTATTTTAAGTGGAGACCCAAATGGAGGATTGGTCATTACTTTTGTGAATCTGCCGTTATTAAAGAGATTTGACATTAGGTGAGGATACTGGGTTACCCAAGTGTGGGTTAGAACGCTATCTCCGCGAACACAGTGTGCAGAGCCGTCATCCAATATCTGCATAATGGCTTTCGTAAGTTTTATTCCAATCGCGTCTTTATCAATGCCAAACAAATGCAACTGTGCCCATTTTGATATTTCCTTTTCTCGATTTGAATAACGTCGTTTCATCTCAACTAGGCACTGAACAAGAAAACCACCTGTACCACAAGCAGGATCGATGATAATATCATTAAGGCTAATATCCATAAGTTTTATTGCTGCCTCAATTACAGGGGAAGGAGTAAAATACTGCCCTTCCTCTTGTTTCAGTGCCGCACTGCGGAGTACTTGAAATGCCAAAGATACTGTTTCAGCACCTGCATCCAAGAGTTTCAAGGTAGAAAGCATCTCAACACAGTCATGTATTGTGCTGTCACTAAACTTTATTTCCTTATCAGATGAGGTAATAAAGATATCTGGATACACCTCACAGAAAGCTACAAACTTTTCTTTTATATGTGCACCAGTTGCAGCCGCGGTAGCAAGTGATCTAAACGCGACTTCATCTTCGGATGCAAGTTTTGCTGTTTTATCGCTGTCGAGTTTAAGAAGTATGAGATTGCATAGCTGATCAAGCTGTTCTTCCCGGCGCGTTACATTACTATCCTGCGCCACTACCTTGTCCAGTAGGTCACTAAAGGTTTTAAATAATGTGCTATTGGAAGGAGCAATCAAATCTGAGAATGTCAGCTTTATTGCAGTTGGAGATATTGGCATACCGAGAGACGGCAAATCAGATATATGCGTTTTTTTAGGGAATGTTAGTCCCTTGGCGTCTCTATACACAGAAAGGCTGTGCGCCGATGCCTCTGGGCTGTTGGCCCATACACCCAATAAAACGTGCGGTTCAAGAGATAGATAGATTTCTAGCTGTTGCAAACCGACTGTAATATCAGGCTGTTTACACTCAATAATAAATAAAAGATGACGATAATCACCACAGGTTTGAGTGCTTTCAAACACAGCTATATCAACAGGAAAGCCGTCATAAGAACTACCCATTTCGCGCTTTGAGGCTTCTGATGGATTTTTAGGAACTCTCCACTCATTGTGACCAAAGAGAATCTGTCCTATTTTCCATCCGTTATCTATAAGTCTTTGGACAAGCGAACCAACTACAAGGTTCTGTTCGGGTCCTTCTTTAAGACGACTAATTATTTCAGCATTCATATAAGGTTCCTCTCTTAAAATCTACTGGCTTAAATTCGATCTTGCCTCTATTTGGGGCAACATATTTCTGCCACGTCCGGCTCTTATGCTCCGGGAAGGCAATCAGTTCAACGGTTGATTTCCACTTGCAGTCGTCAGGTATGTTGAACACATTCTTTCTTCCAAACCACGCCTCATCGATCAAATTGTTCTGCGCGTTGCATATCCAGGATGGAGTGAATACTTCCGCTTTGGCTCGCGTCCTGCTTGTCTGGCTGCTATGTGTCTTTGCGGTGCGTGGTTGGATAAGCTTTGTATTGCTGCCGATTATTAAATCCGCTGTCATCTGTTTTCGGGCTTCATAGCGCTCGCCCAAATGAGAATAATCATCGGATGCCCAGATGATGTTCTTGCTGGTTGTTCTGTCAATCAGAAGAATATCCAAAAGAGGATAGCTGTAATCTGCGATATCCTGCTCAATAACATCTATACCGTTAATGGGCTGCACCTTTCCACCTTCTATATTGGGATTTTCCTCTTTATTCCGTTCCAGCATCCCCATATACAAACTCCAAAATGTTATCAACGCCACAGTTCAAATCATGGCATATTTTCTTAATATTCTCAAGCGATACGTATTCATCTTTACTAGAGCGCGACATAACGTTGGTGCTGACTCCGACCGCATTTTTTTAATGAGGCCTTTTCATTTTTATATCATAAATAGCTTCCAGAGTTGATTGTATGGAGTCGCCATAGTATAACCTCTTAAAATGATGTCGCTCACATATTAAGGTCACTATATCATGAAATCGGGACGAAATCTACAACTTTTAACAAAAATGTTATTGTTATGGTATTTGCTGTTAATTGCCGATGTGAATCTCATCATCGAGGGTAGACTTGATTACATTGAAATCGTGGTCAACCCGTGGTCATTTCCGGTGAATTACAACGGTGAATATCACTATCGCAGCGGCAGCACAAAACAACAGCTCCGCGGCAGCGAGCTGCTGTATCAGGACGAGGTGCATGGCTCTCTGCTCATCATGGCGGACAGAGTGATCGACCTGATTTATCTGAAGTACCTGAAAGCCGCTATTTCCTATCACAAGGAAACAAGAGTGGAGACTTATCCATTTGCCCGTGATGCGGTGCGTGAGGCTGTTTTTAATGCGCTTATCCATTGCAACTGGCGGACAATGTGCCGGTGCAGGTACGAATTGAAGATGATGCAATGTTTATCAGTAATTGCAGTATGCTGCCCTTTGGCTGGACGGCAG
>JAUNBU010000102.1 GCA_030526925.1 Bacillota bacterium
TAACAGCACAAATGGTAAAAGAACTGCGCGAAATGACAGGCGCAGGGATGATGGATTGTAAGAAGGTTTTGGTTGAAACCGATGGAGATATGGACAAGGCGGTAGAGCTTCTGAGAGAGAAGGGTCTCGCCAAGGCTGCAAAGAAGGCAGGCAGAGTTGCTGCCATGGGTCTTGTAAAGACGGCCTTCGCCGCCGACGGTAAAGCAGCGGCTATCGTGGAAGTCAATTCGGAGACTGACTTTGTCGCCAAGAACGATGATTTCATCAACTTCGTAGAGACGCTGGCACAGATGGCGCTGGACAATGATGCTGCCGATATGGACGCATTCATGGCGCTGCCTTACGGAGATGAAGGCACGGTGCAGGATGCGCTGACCAACAAGATAGCAACTATAGGCGAGAATATGAACATCAGAAGATTCGAGAAGCTGGCTGAACCGGGCGTTGTTTACACAGGATACATCCACGGCAACGGCACCATCGGCGTTATCGTCGGTCTGAAGACAGACGCAACAGCTGATGAGATCGCAGTAGTGGGTAAGGACGTGGCAATGCAGGTGGCATCCATGAATCCTAAGTTCCTGGATGAATCCCAGGTTGATCAGAACTGGCTTGAATCCGAGAAGGAAATCGCCAAGCAGCAGCTGCTCAACGAAGGAAAGCCTGAAAATATGCTGGAGAGGATCATCCCGGGCAAGGTAAAGGCTATCCTGAAGGAAGTCTGCCTGGTAGACCAGAAGTTCGTAAAGAACAGCGATCTGACCGTCAAGCAGTACGTGGATGAAGTTGCCAAAGAAGCAGGCAAAGACATGGCGATCGCCGCCATGGTCCGCTACGAAGTAGGCGAAGGCATCGAAAAGAAAGAAGAAGACTTCGCTGCAGAAGTAGCCGCACAGATGAAAAAATAAGAACCTGTCAATAGACGGTAGTATTTGCTTCGCAAATCTCCACCTCAAGCTATTGACAGAACCTTGATTCAGGTGATAACACCTGAAAGAAAAACCTGACCCAAACCCTTGGGAATGCCGGAACTCCGAAAGGAACCGGCAACCAGGGGTTTTTTTGTGCCATTTTTAATTCTCGTCTGTTTCTCACACATAATTTCTACGAAATTTGGCAATGATTGTTTTAGAAGCATAAAATGCTGATCGAATCAATAAGAGTATATAGAGGAGGATCATATATGACGAAATTCAATCATGCGATCGTAAGAAGACCGTGCAAGGCGGTATGTGACGGCATCACTTCGGCTCCGGAGCTGGGGCAGCCTGTCTATGAAAAGGCGTTGGAACAACACGATAAATACATCGAAGCACTGAAGAAATGCGGCGTAGAGGTGACGGTCATTGAAGCAGATGAACGATATCCCGATTCCTGCTTTGTGGAGGACCCGGCGTTGATCATGCGAAAGTGTGCCATCATCACCAATCCCGGCGCAGAATCAAGGAATGGAGAAAAGAAAGAGATCGTCGACGCCATCAAGAAATTCTTCCCTGACGATAAGATCGAATATATCGAGGATCCGGGGACGCTGGAAGGCGGAGACGTGATGATGGTAGGAGACACCTTCTACGTGGGACTTTCCGCCAGGACGAATGCGGAAGGCATCAGACAGCTTACGGATATTCTCAACAAATACGGCATGGAGTGTATCCAGGTGCCCCTGGAAAAGGTGCTTCATCTAAAGACAGGCGTCAACTACATCGAAAACGACAACATGTTGGTTTCCGGTGAATTCATCACCAAGCCTGAATTTGAGAAGTATAACAAAATCGTTATCCCGGAAGAGGAAGCCTATGCTGCCAACTGTATCTGGATGAATGGGACGGTCATAGTTCCCGAAGGATATCCGGCGGTCCTCAAGGCAGTGCAGGATGCGGGATATGAGACGCTGGTGGTGGACACTTCGGAGTTTAGAAAGATCGACGGAGGTCTCAGCTGTCTGTCGCTCAGATTCTGGGCATAAGCTATGGCACAGGGGATGCCATACTATCATGCCATATTATCCTAAAACATGGAGGGGTTTAAATGAGTAAGATTGGGGAAAAGAAGCTGGGGTTGTTCCCGCTGGTGTTCTTTGCCATCGGTTGCATGCTGGCAAGCGGGGTCTTCACCTTGTCGGGAGACTTCGCAGCGGCAGGCGCATACACCTTAGCGACAATCATCGGTTGGGCGATCACCTTTATAGGGATGATAGCCCTCACAATGTGCTACTACAGGCTGAGTATTGCCAAGCCTGAGCTAACGTCAGGTATCTACAGCTATGCCAGGGCGGGATTCGGGTCCTATATCGGATTCAACGCCGCATGGGGATATTGGATGAGTGCCATCCTGGCACTGGTATCCTTTTTCGTTGCGTTTTTCGGAAATCTGGGTTCCATATTTCCCGTGTTCGGCGGCGGCGCCAACATCATATCGGTGATTTGTGCGTCCGTTATTTTATGGCTGTTTGTGCTGCTGCTTCTGAGGGGCGTCAGTCAGGCGACGGTGATCAATGCTTTCGTGGTTATAGCCAAGGCGATACCCATCGTGTTCATGGTGATCGCAGCAATCTTTGCGGGTGCCTTTAAATGGGACGTTTTCACCGACAACCTGACAGGGGCAGGCTCGGGAATGTCTCTATTTGACCAGGTAAAAGCCACGATTTTTACCACCGTATGGATATTCATCGGCATCGAAGGGGCAGTTGTTATTTCAGAACGGGCGAAGGATACGAAGATCGCAGGAAGAGCAACGGTCATTTCCTTCATTGCCTTATTCCTTCTGTACTTCATTATTTCAGCCCTTTCCATGGGAGTTATGCCTCATGACGAATTGGCGTCTCTGGCATGGCCGTCAATGGCAGGCATAATGGCAGCCATCGTTGGACCATGGGGCGGGATATTGGTAAATGTTGCAGTATTTATTTCAATAGGCGGAGCACTGTTTACATACGTGATCCTATGTACAGACAGTGCCTTCGGACCTGCAGACCAGGGATGCTTTCCAAGCATTTTTAACAAAAAGAACAAGAACAACGAGCCCATGTATTCAATCATTTTCAGTGCGCTCCTGGTAGAATTGTTCCTGGTTGTGGCGTTGGTCAATGACGCTGCATTCCAGAGCTGTTACTATTTGTCCACCATTTCCATCATGATACCGTATATGCTATCGGCCTTCTATGCGCTCAAGTGCTGTGGCAACGGCGAGGCATTGCAGGACATTTCAGGTGGAAAGAAGGCGTGGACCTGGTTCTTCGCCATTCTGGGCTCCATCTACGGAGTATGGATGCTCTATGCGTCCAGCATAGCTTATGTGCTGGTGTGCGCTTTGCTCTATGCTCCGGGAATGATCCTCTATATACTGAGACGTAAAGAGGAAAAGGACGGACCTGTCTTCCCTAAGAGCTACGACAAGATAGTCGCTGCGGTCCTGATAATAATGTTCATCATCGCCATAGTACTCCTTGCCAACGGAACCATCAATCCATTCTAAATCGGTTCCAAATCGGTAAGCAAGCTCACGATGTATCGCCAACAGACGATCTATATGCAAAATGCCTCCCGGCAGAAGAGATTTCTGCACAGGGAGGCATTTTGCATATAGATCGTATGTATCCGGGATGCTTGCGGTCTACAGTCCTTTGGCACTCTTGTATTCCGAATCGTATTCCACCATGCCGTACGGGAAGTTGGCTTCCTGCATCAGCTCCATATACGGAACCGCATCGAAGCATTCCGGTGTCTGGATTCCTGTACCGGTCCAGATCCCTCTGCCGATAAGCTCGATCCCGATGGCAGCGCCGAAACCTGTCTGGGCAACGACAGCTTGAGTGCCGAACCTGTCAAGAGACTCCTGCTGATCGGTGGTTTGATAAAGGAAAATCTTTCGCTTCATGCCGTCCTTGATACCTTCGCAGAGGACGCCGCCGCATGTTTTGCCGAAGACGTTTTCGTCGATGCCGTCCGGCTGTGGGGCTACCTTGGCGACGAAGTCTCTTGGGGAGATCATGGTCCCGTTGATTTCCACCGGTTCGGTGCTTCTTAGACCTAATGCAGCCAAAGATTTCAAAGCAGCTACCAGATTTTCATCCAGCCCTATCTTATATGAGACTCTCTGCAGACCTCTGTCGGCAAGAGCCCTCGACATGAACAACGGTTCTTCGTGCTCGATCTTGTAAAGCTTCACAGGACCGATGCCGTCAGGAAATTCAAAGGTTTCTTCATCGCAGAACGGTTTATCGCAGACGAAGCCTTTATCCTTGTACCAGGTCACGTTAGGGTTCATGCACTCATCCATAACGGTCCATACGTTGAAGGCGAAGGCAACCTCATCGGGATCACAGGTAGGGTCCTCCATATTGGAGCCATCCTTTACGTCGATGGTATGCAGTTCGTCAAAGAGATGGTCTGCCGCATACCTTGCGAATACATCGATGGTTCCAGGCTCAATGCCAAGCCCCATGACCGCCAGCAGGCCCTTTTCTTCCCATGCCTGATGCTTCGGGAAGTTGTAGTCGCACATGAATTCCTTGAAGCAGTCCTTGCCTATGCCGTAGCAGTCCGGTTCCGGTTTCGGGTCTGACCAGACGCCCATGTTGCAATAGCTGGCGCCTCCTTCGAAAGCAGCATCGAATATGTTCTTCATCATAAAAGGCAGAGCGCAGTCGGCTACGAAGTCGATGCCGTACTTCTCGATCAGATCGATCATGGACTGTTTGTCCATGGCGTCTACCTTTTCCGCCTTGAATCTGTCGTCCTTTACTTCTTCCTCGATTGCCTTAGCTACGTCCAGGTCGTAATCAGCCATGATCACCTTTTCGAGCCATGTACCTTCAGGATCTCTTTCTTTCATGATTTTTATGATGGATTTTCCTACTCCACCACAACCTACTACCATCAGTTTCATTTTCTGTTCACCTTTCCATTTCTTCGCAAAGCGATAATCTATAAGTCTATTTTAGAGATTTTTCCTTTGATTTTCAATCGGCAGCCTTTCCTTTTGGCAGCAATAAAAAAGCAAAGACGATTTTGCGAAGAAATAACGCAAAATCGTCTACACTCAACGTTTATCATGCCATCTAACATTATGACCGACCATCAATCATACGCTTCGGCTAATCAAATTTCAGTGCGATTTCAATATCTTCTGAGCCGGTCATCGCCGCGATTTTCTGCTTCAACGTCCACGCATTCATGTGGTTTTCTATACTGCTGATAAATATGCAAAAGCTGCAGCGGCGCAGCAGATCGACATTTTTGGTTTGCGCATAGTCTGCCAGGGCAGTAAGGGCGCCGATCCATTGATCAAGGCTGCGTTTCTCGAAAGATATTTCGACACAGATGGTATAAAGTCCGTCTTTCCACGTAGAAAATACCTGATCAAAAAACGATCGATCGATGGTCGGGTCTTTTTTGGCATATCCCTCTACGCCGTCAAATGATATGACATCGGAGTCCAACAGAGGGAGAAAGAGTTTATTGATCCCGGCTTCCCGGTGGCTTTTGGCGATCATTTCCCGCTTTATTTTGCTTCCGGCGTACTTTTGTGCCTGCTGCAGATATTCCGCCTTCCAGCCCATATCTCGTTTGGCGGAAAGGAGAAGGTGGATCCGTTCCTCATCCAGCAGTGCATCGGCGAAATTCTCTTCATACTGCTCCATAAACTGCTCGGCAGAATATTCCAGATAGTGATCGGGAATGTGCAGGACCTTTTCGTAATAGCGCTTACGGGCGGCAGGAGTAGTATCGTACCATTTTTTGAAGCTCCTGTAAGCGTATTTGGTGTCCGAAAAGCCGCATAGCACGGAGATTTCGTTCACGCTTTTATCTGTTGTAAGCATTAGCTTTTCCATCTGTTCACAACGTCGGGAATTGAGGTATTCGGTGAAGTTCATGCCCGTTAGCTTTTTCCAAAATTGAGAAAGGTATGTGGTGCTCATGTACTCTTTTTGTGCCAGATTATCCAGCCGTATTCTGGATGTGTACTGCAGCTCGATTTCACGCATGATTCGGCGGTATCGCATCACCTGTTCTTCAGGCAAGTCTTTCTTCTGATCGTTATAGCAGTGGATCATATCGAAATCATCTACCAGCAGGTCAACGATCCCTTCAGCGGTATCGTTGATAACGGAGGATGAGGGGGACGACTTGAAGGCTTCGATGATAACGGAAACCAGCAGCTTACGGAGCTCCAGCGAAGGGGCCCTCTGACCGGCGGTCAAGTTGAAGCTTTCGCAGACAAAAACCAGATAGAGGATCTCAGGATGGCGCTTTGTGTATGCAGAAAGATCGATATACAAAGAAACAGCCAGATTGTTGCCGTCACCGTAGAGATAATGAAGATCACCTCTGTTTGTAACGACGAAATCTCCCTGGCGCAGCGTAAACTCATCACAGCATTGGAGCACATGAAGCTCGCCCTTTAGAACAAAAAGGATCTCAATACAGTTCTCATGCCAGTGTGGCTTGCAGTTTTTAATGCTGCATGCTTTGACGGCCGTATGGGTACCATCTATGTAGGAGATATTTTCTTCTCTGATCATATGGTTCCTGCCTCCTTCTTGCTACTAGCATACACCATGGGGCGATAGATGTTCAACCATAAATAGTCATTATCAGTTAATTATAAATAACTGGCAAATGTCCGGGTACAGGCAATCTGATTGCAACAACCGCCGGGATGTGAGATAATAGTTGGCAAGAGCTATGGTATAGCGGGAGGAATAGTGATGACACAGCAGACCATAAGAGAACGTTTATTTTCCATGCAGGATCTGAAGTACAAGGACTTTAACTGTAAGCTGATGCCGACGGTGGATCCGGATACGGTCATCGGCGTGCGGACGCCGGAATTGCGAAAGCTGGCAAAGGAACTGGCAGGAAGCGAAGAAGCGGAAGCCTTTCTAAAGTCGCTGCCCCATGAGTACTACGACGAAAACAATCTGCATGGATTTCTGATCGAAAAAATCAAGGATTATGATGCGTGTATCGCCGCAGTGGATGCATTTTTGCCATATGTGGACAACTGGGCCACCTGCGATCTCATGTCGCCCAAAGTATTCAAGACGCATTTGCCCCAGCTGCTCTCGGAAATCAGACGGTGGATATCATCGGATGAAACCTACACCATTCGGTTCGGCATAGAGATGCTGATGACATTTTATCTGGATGATGAATTTTCTCAAGAATACCCGGACATGGTGGCGAAGCTGCGATCCGAGGAATACTACGTCAACATGATGATCGCCTGGTACTTTGCAACGGCTCTGGCAAAGCAGTATGATGCGGTGCTTCCTTACATCCGGGAGCAGAGGCTGGATCTGTGGACACACAACAAGGCGATACAGAAGGCAGTGGAGAGCCGCCGCATAACCGATGATCAGAAAGCCTATTTAAAGACGCT
>JAUNBU010000103.1:0-2908 GCA_030526925.1 Bacillota bacterium
AGAAGCCGGCATGTGGCGATGCTGGCGAGGAGCAGGCTGGCGGAGCCATAGCGAATGAACGCCCTGAGCAAACTGCTGCCAATGGAAAGGCTCATGCGGCCAATCACCTGGAAGAATCTCTGGAAGCCTCCCTTGAAGCCCTTTCCAAATCCCTAAAGAAAAAATTCTCCGCTATGGATATAGCGGGAATGCCTGCTGAAGAAGCTCTCGCCTACGCGCGGGAGATCGTCACCAAAGGGGGCGCCGGAAGTTCAGGGCTGCGTCATATGCTGGATCAGTACATCGATGAAAAAAAGGTGCGCAAATCCAAAATCGCCTACGGGCTGGTGACCACCGAGTTTCCTTCCCTGGACGGCCTCTTTCTCTACGAAGATGCCATCCCCCAAGGGCAGCTGATCGACTACATCATGGCAAGTGCGTCCTGCTTCCCGGCGGTCCAGAAGTGCGTCATCGGAGACAAACAGTTCATCGACGGAGGCTATCGGGACAACATGCCGGTGGAAATGGCGGTCCACAAGGGCGCTGATGTGATCATCGCCGTAGACTTGCAGGCGGCGGGCTTCGTGCGAAAAGACACGGTGGAAAATGCCAAGAAGGCTGTGGATGAATTTCATCTGATAAAGAGTCCTCTGGATCTGGGCAGCTTCCTGATATTCGACAAGGAAAACACGTCCCGCATCATGACTCTGGGTTATCTGGACACCATGCGCCAGTGGGGGCGTTACGACGGGAAGTATTATACCTTCAAGAAAGGTATTTTCAGCGAACATCAGCTTTCGGGTGCGGACAGCGCCGCCTACATCCTGCGACTTGACCCCGCCGTGGTCTATGATGAGGCTTCCCTGCTGGAGGCTGCCAAGTTGCGTATCGAAAAGCTGAAGATCGATGTAAAGGCTACGGGCGGCAAGAGCGGCAAGGAGTTGCTGGCTCAGCTGACGGAAAATCTGGGTGACGGCGAGCTGCACGCTCAGCTTTTGCTCTACGTTGCCAAGAGTCTGCGGGAGGACGCGGAAAAGAGTCTGTTTTTGCAGCCGCAGGTGTTTAAGCTGCTAGAAAAAGAAATCCAAGCCGCCAACTTCTTGCTGCAAAAAGGGCTGCTGTAGGCCGCCACACTCAGATGCCGCAGCGGCGCTCTTTGGCGCGGTTGATATGGATTTCCATTGCCAGCGCCCCTGCCTTTACATCTCCGTCCTTAAAAGCCTTGAAGATGGCCCGGTGCTCTTCCAGAACCGTCGGCAGATAATCATCATCGTACACCGACTCCATCCCCTTGTACTTGAGAAAATTCTGGTAGGATGACAGCAGCTTTCGCAGCATCCTGTTGTGGGACGATTCGTAGATCACCTGGTGGAAGCCGCTGTTTATGGTCAGCATCTTGTCGATGTCGTTTCGCAGGGTGTAGAATTCCATGAACTCAAAGGTCTCCTCCAGTCGGTCCATCTCCTCCTCCGTGATCCGCTCGATTGCCCATTTGACCGCCTGGATCTCGTAGGCTTTTCGCAGCTCGAACATGTCCTCGTAGTCCTGATCCGTCATACCCACCACAAAAGCCCCCCGGTTGAGGATGTTTTCCACCAGGCCGTCGGTCTCCAACTGGCGCAGAGCCTCACGCACCGGCGTTCTGCTGACCTCGTACTCTTTGCAAAGCTCCTGCTCCGTCAGCTTCTGTCCCGGCTTCAGCTTGCCCGTCAGAATGTCCCTCTGCAGCTTTCCCAAAAGGCTGTTGGAAAGCGGCGCATTGGTGATTTCCGTATCATCGGAAAATTTGTAAAGTACCATGTGCGATCACCGTTTAAATCCTTTCCATGACAAAAGCGGTAAATTCGGCTGCCGTGTTGCCTGTTCCATCTCCCGGCATATCCAAAGCCTCAGCAGCTTGATCGAGTGCCCTTTCCAAAACGGCTGCCTGCTGCGTGAATCCAATGTGCCTCAGCATCATAACGGCGGCCCGGCTGATGCTTGCCGGATTAGCATAGTGACCTATGCCCTCCTCCATCATCCTTGGCGCCGAACCGTGGATGGCTTCGAACATGGCGTATCTGCCGCCGATATTGGCGCTGCCTGCCGTTCCTACGCCGCCCTGAAGCTGAGCCGCTTCATCTGTGATGATGTCGCCGTACAGATTCGGCAGGATGAACACGTTGAAATTGCTGTTGATCTGGTCGTTGACCAGGTTTGCCGCCATGATGTCCACATACCAGTCGTCGGTCTTGATCTCCGGATAATCCTTCGCCACATCATAGCAAAGGCTGAGGAACTTGCCGTCGGTCTTCTTCATGATGTTTGCCTTAGTGACGATGGAAACGTTTTTATTGCCATTGTTTTTGGCATATTCAAAGGCAGCTCTCGCCAGCCGAGTAGTCCCGATGGTAGTCGTCACCTTAAAGTCTATGGAAATGTCTTCGTCGATGTCCACACCTCTGCTGCCCAGGGCATATTCGCCCTCCGTGTTTTCTCTGTAAAAGATCCAATCGATGTTCTTTTCAGGGATCACTACCGGCCTTACATTTGCAAAGAGGTCAAGTTCTCTTCGCAAGGTCACGTTGGCACTTTCAATATTAGGCAGGTTATCGCCCTTGCCCGGCGTAGTGGTCGGTCCTTTCAGCAAAAGGTCGCATTCCTTGATTTCTGCCAACACCTCCGCCGGAACAGTCTCCATCTTGGCGATCCTGTTTTCGATGGTCAGCCCGTTTATCTTACGCAGCTCTATCTTGCCTGCGGCGATTTCATCTGCCAGCAGTTTTCCTAAAACCTCCCGGCAGGAATCCATGATGACCGGACCGATGCCGTCACCGTCTATAGTTCCGATGATTATTTTTTCTTTTTTGGAAAAGTCGGGTACCGGCTGGGATCGCTTCAAACGCTCCACTCTCGCCAGCTGGTCCTTTACGATTTGTTCAAAATGCTC
>JAUNBU010000103.1:3008-7348 GCA_030526925.1 Bacillota bacterium
GCTTCAAACGCTCCACTCTCGCCAGCTGGTCCTTTACGATTTGTTCAAAATGCTCTGTATAGGTCATGTTTAGCCCTCCTTGATGGCGTTGATCTTGCCGCCCTTCTGGATCATGTTGATTTCCAGGTCTGAGAAGTTCGGCAACATGTTGTAGGTTTTGTCTTTAGTCAAATTCTTCACTTCAATAACCTCCTGCTTCACCTGCTTCGGGGCGTTTTCTATAATCAGCTCATCCCCCAGCTCCAGGTCGTCGTAATCCGCCGGATTTTCAAACACCAACGGCAGTATCCCGCTGTTTATCAGATTTGACCTGTGTATCCTGGCAAAGGATTTAGCCATGACGAATTTCACTCCCAGATAAAGTGGAGCCAATGCAGCATGCTCTCTGCTGCTGCCCTGCCCGTAGTTGTCTCCACCTACGATAGTGCAGCTGCCGGCTGCTTTACATCTCTCGGAAAATCCGCTGTCGATCTTTTCGAAGCAGTAATTGGAAAGGTGCGGAATATTGGAGCGATACGGCAGCAGCCTTGAGTCGGACGGCATGATATCGTCTGTAGTGATGTTATCCCCTGCGTGGAGGACGACCTTGGTGCTGATGCTGTCCGGCAGCGCCGTATTTCTCGGAAACGGCTTGATGTTAGGACCCATCACCACATCCGTGTTGCTCTTGTCGAAGCCCTTTGGATAGACGACGAAGTTATCGTTTGGCGTAAAGTCAGTCATCTTAATGTCCGGCAGGCTTTCTCTACTTTCCATGCCGTCTGTCAGCACGCCCTTTACAGCAGAAATAGCCGCAGTCTCCGGACTTACCAGATAAACGTCCGCATCCAAAGTCCCGCTTCTGCCCTTGAAGTTCCTGTTGAAGGTCCTGAGGGAAACAGCCCCCGATTTTGGCGACTGACCCATGCCGATGCACGGCCCGCAAGCGTTTTCTATGATACGTGCTCCGGCGTTGATGATGTCGGCGAGTGCGCCGTTTTCCGCCATCTTCGCCAGTATCTTGCTTGATCCCGGAGAAATCACCAGGCTCACGTCCGGGTGGACTTTTCTGCCCTTGAGGATGGCTGCCACCTTCATCAGATCCGTGTAGGAAGAATTGGTGCAGCTGCCGATGGCAACCTGATCCACCTTGATCTGTCCGATGTTGGCGATGCTGTCCACATTGTCCGGGCTGTGAGGCATGGCTGCCAGCGGTGTCAGCTGATCCAAATCGACGATCAGCTCTTCGTCGTAGACTGCATCAGGGTCGGCTGCCAGTGGCGTATAGTCCGCCTCTCTTCCCTGGGATCTCAGGTATTCTCTGGTGTTTTCATCGCTCGGGAATACGGAGGTGGTGGCTCCCAGCTCCGCGCCCATGTTGGTGATAGTGGCTCTATCCGTTACGGAAAGGCTCTTGACGCCTTCGCCTGTGTATTCGATGATCTTGCCTACGCCGCCCTTTACCGTGAGACATTTCAACACGTAAAGAATAACGTCCTTGGCGGAAGCCCAAGGCTGCAGGCTGCCCTTCAGCTCTACCTTGACTACCTTCGGGGCTGTCAGACTGTAGGTGCCTTTTGCCATGGCGACTGCCACGTCCAGCCCGCCTGCTCCGATGGCGATCATTCCAAGACCGCCGCCTGTCGGCGTATGGCTGTCGGAGCCCAAAAGTGTTTTGCCCGGCTTTCCGTAGTTTTCCAGATGAAGCTGGTGGCATATGCCGTTGCCCGGCTTGGAAAAGAGTACGCCGTGGCGTTTGGCAACGCTCTTGATGAATTCGTGGTCGTCGGCGTTTTCAAATCCGGTCTGCAGGGTGTTGTGGTCTATGTAGGCAACGGAAAGCTCCGTCTTGACTCTGTCTACTTCCATGGCCTCCAGCTGAAGGTATACCATTGTCCCTGTGGAATCCTGGGTCAGGGTCTGGTCCATTTTGATGGTGATTTCTTCTCCGGCGGTCAGATTTCCTTCGATAAGGTGGTCTTCTAAGATTTTATAGGCAAGTGTTTTTCCCATTGGTTTTATGTCCTCCTGTTGATTTTGTATTTCTGTATACAATTATACAATCTTCCGGCGCGTCGGTCAATAAGAGAATATGCCCAATACCACAATTGCGCTCAAATGCATTACTATGGTATAATGGACGCAACATCTGAACCGACTTTATCGCAGGGAAGCATCCATTTAGCGGGCATATTCGTCACAAAAATTCATATCCTGTTTAACATGAGGTTTTTAATGATCAATCCACTACAGAAAAAAATCCTGATCCTGGCGGTGTACGCCGGAGAAATCATGATGAAAAACGGCGCCGAAATCTACCGGGTGGAGGACACCATCGTCCGCATTTGCAAAGCATGCGGCATCAGCCACACCGAGGTTTTCGCTACGCCAACGGGAATTTTCGTGTCCCTGGACAGGGGCGGCGAAGAAGACGACACCCAGACCTATATCAAACGCATCCAGGGCACCGACACGGATCTCAACAAGATCTCCATGGTGAACCACTTTTCCAGAGAATTTACCACCACCGATCTTTCCGTGGAGGAAGGCATGAAGATTCTGAAAAAAATAGACGAGCAGGCGCCTTACCCGCTGCCTGTAAGGCTGCTGGGGGCGTCCATGATCGCCTCTTTCTTCTGCCTGATTTTTGGCGGCTCGCCCATCGACTTCTGCATCGCTTTCCTGACAGGTGCAGCATGTTACCTACTGTCCGTTTTCCTTAAAAAATACGAAATCAATTTCTTCATCCGAGGCTTGTGCTGCTGCGCACTGGCAGCCTTCGTCGCCATGACTGCGGCATCCTCCATACCCATCGCATCCTACGAGCCCATCATCATCGGCTCCATAATGATATTCGTCCCCGGCGTTGCCATCACCAACTCCATCCGTGATTTTCTTTCCGGTGATATGCTTTCCGGTGTCGCCCGCATGACGGAAGCCCTGCTGACCGCTGTTTCCCTGGCGGCGGGAGCCGGTGTGATACTGAAAATCTGGGATATGATCGGAGGTGTTGTGCTGTGACCGATTTATTACTGCAATTCACCTTCGCATTGTTCGCCACCTGCGGTTTTTGCATCATCTTCAGGGTGCCGGCAAAACACATACCCATCTGCGTCGTGATCGGCGCGCTGGGATGGACTTCCTATCAGGTTTCCATGTACTACGACGCCTCTCCGGTGCTGTCCTGCTTCATTGCGTCCTGCGCCGTTGGACTGCTGAGCGACATCGGCGCGCGCCTTTGCAAAGAGGCCTCCACCGTCTTTATCATTCCCGGCATCCTCTGTCTGGTTCCCGGCTCCGGCATGTACCACACCATGACGTCCATGCTGAGCCACGACATGGATGCGACAGCTTCCATAGGCGCTCAGACACTGATGATGGCAGGGGCTATCGCCACAGGTCTTCTGGTCATAGGCTCCGTCATCCGGGTCATTCGTTCTCTTGCAAAAAAGACCATCGCATTAAAGCCGGGCAATAAATAACAGTACCGCAAGCCTCTACGGCTTCGCCGGTACTTTTTTTGTCCTGCGCCTCACCTCTTTTTACATTTTTTTACTGTAATATATTGACTTATGGTTATGCTTGTGATATACTTCCTGTAATTAGAATTAATGGTAATTAGTGCTAAACGAAAAGACACAACACGAATCTAGCACAAACAATGAAAGGGGTATCGCAATGAAAAAGGCATATCATGATTACAGTTTCACAAATGATTTCGTTTTTTCCACAGTTATGAAGGATCCTTTGCTTTGTCGGCAGGTACTGGAGAGGATACTTGACAAGCCGATAGAAGAACTCCGTGTCGTAGAGCCTTTGTATGGTGTGAGACGGGTGGACCCAAAGGATAAGAACAAAGAAAATTCTCAAACGGATCCACAGGGGGAATCTCATGAAAAGTCGCAGGTGGACTCTCAGAAGACCATGGACTTCGATGTGTTCTGTCGTGGCGTGCGGCTGGACATCCTGTTCAAAGGAGAGACGACATGGTATAACATCGAGATGCAGTGTGGCAAATACTATGACATCCCGCTGCGCTCCAGATATTACGGCAGCCATATGGATATGGAGCAGCTTCCAAAGGGTGGGAAGTACACGCAACTAAAAACTACATACGTCATCTTCATATGTACCTTTGATTTATACGGTCTGAATGAGCCTGTCTATTCTTTTGAGAACTTCGATCAGAAAAATGGATTGAAATTCGGCGACAAAACCTAAAACAAAGTCGGCTACGCCGATTCTTTCCAGTGGTAGACTTTGTTACATTCCGTCAATAATCGCTTGAAGCGATATTTCCTCCATGATAAAATAATAGTGAACACGAAGAGTACCAAGAAAGACATACCGAAGGAGCTGAA
>JAUNBU010000104.1 GCA_030526925.1 Bacillota bacterium
ATCGGTCAGGGATACTATATCTCCCACCGTACCTACAGCTACCAGGTCCAGCACGTCGTTGATGACCGCTTTAGGCAGATCCGCCCTCTGCTGGAGCGCCTGCGCCAGCTTAAAGGCTACGCCGCAGCCTGCCAGTTCTTTAAATGGATAGCCGCAGCCTTCCTGCTTAGGGTTTATAAGTATGCAGTCGGCTTTAACATCATCGATGTTGTGATGATCCGTTACGATGACCTGCATGCCCAGCTCCTTTGCCAGCTCCACTTCTTCGTAGGATACGCTTCCGCAGTCCACGGTCACCAGAAGATCTGCGCCTCGCTCCTTTACAGCTCTCACCGCATCCTCGTTGAGTCCGTATCCTTCGTCGAATCTGGATGGTATGTAGTAAAAGAAATTGTCCGTCAGGGCTCCTATGACGTGGGACAGGATACATACGGAGGTGACTCCGTCTGCATCGTAATCTCCGTAGATGCAGATTTTCTTTCCGGCGTTTATCTCCGACAACAGTAAATCCACTCCCGCTTCCATGTTGAGAAGCAGGAATGGATCATGGGTTTTCTTGGGTTTATCGGAGAGAAATTCGGAAACTTCCTGGGCTGTCTGTACGCCTCTGTTATGTAAAAGCAGTTCTGTTATTTCCCGGGGTTCTCTCATAAATAATGCCTCGTTTATTTCTTATTTGTGATGGATCATCTCTATCTGAGATATGGCAATGGGTTCACAGGGCTTCCGTTAACTCTTACTTCAAAATGGAGGTGTGGACCTGTGGAATTGCCTGTTGATCCGATCCTGGCGATCTGCTGCCCTCGCGAAACCGATTGTCCAACGCTTACCAGGAGCTTGGAGTTATGAGCATACAAGGTGGCTATCCCTCCTCCATGGTCTACTATAATATAATAGCCGTAACTGCTGTTGTATTTTGAAGTTATCACTGTTCCCGAATTGGCTGAAACCACAGCCTGACCTTGAGACGCACCAATGTCTATCCCTGTGTGCAGCTTGTTGTACCCCAATGTTGGATGGATACGATACCCGTAGTACGATGTGATCCTGCTGCTGGATGGAACCGGCCACGCCAGCTGTCCGCCCGTGTAGCTGGAAGTGCTGCTGGAGCTGGCGTTGTTCTGGATGTAGGAAGTGAGCCTTGCCGCCTCCGCATTCATCTCATCGATCATCTTCTCAGTCTCTTCGTTGGATGCTGCTATCTCCGCCTTTTGCTTCTCTACCGTAGTCTTTTGTTCCTCAGCTACCGTCTTGGATTTCTCCAGTTCCGCCTGCAGTGTCTCTATTTCCTTCTTCTTGGCGTCTATCTCATTGTATGCGGTCTCCAATTCCTCCAGAACCTCTTGGTCCTCGGAATATATCTTTTCTACCATATCCAGGTTGGTCAGAAACTCGGAAAAACTACCGGAATCCAGTAATACGTCTACGAACCCTATGGTCCCGCTCTTATACATGTTTCGCAGTCTGGCGTTAAGATTCTCGTTCTGGGTGTCCACCTTGGCTTCCGCTTCGGCAAGCTCTGCCTCCAGGGTGGTCAGCTGGGCTTCTCCTTCGGTAATGGATGCTTCCAGCTTGTCGATCTGCTGTTCCAGCTCCGATACCTGAGACGCCAGACTCTTTTCTTTCTCTTCTCCCGCTGCCAATTCCGACTGCTTTTCCTGGATGTTCTTTCTTATCTCGCTGAGAGATGCTGCGCTTACCATTGCTGTCTCCATGCACATGACAAGCACAGTCAAAACTGCGATGATCACTAGGATTTTACTTTTTCTCATACCGTTACTACCTCCTCAACTATGCGTCCAGGAACTTTCTCATGGAAATGATACTGCCGCAGGCGCCGATGCTGATCCCCAGCGCCAGGAATATCCATGCGAAATTATATGCCAGGAACCCTACCGGAACCATAGGCATGGACAAGGCGGAGAATATCTGCTCTCCCACCGCATCTATCAGCTTATAGTACATGAATGTGGATATCCCCACCGAAATGCCCGCTGAAATGATCCCTATGATGATACCTTCCGCCAGGAAGGGTCCTCTTATAAACCAGTTGGTAGCTCCCACGTATTTCATGATGCTGATCTCGTTGGAGCGGTTGAACACCGTCAGCTTTATGGTATTGGATACCACTACCACCGAGACGATGATCAGGAAAACCATTACCACGATAGCTGCTATCTGAATGAAATTGGTGGCGCTAAGCAGCTTGTCCACCGTGTCCTTGTAGAATTTCACGTCCTCGATCCCATCGTATTCTCCCGCCTTGGCGGCGATGTCCTCTGCCGCTTCCAGATCGGATATCACGATGACCACAGAGTTGGGCAGTGGATTTTCATTGAGACTGTTTAGCAAATATCCGTTTTCGCCCCATCTTTCCTTGAATTCCTCCAGTGCCGTTTCTTTATCCTTATAATACACATCGTCCACGCCAGTCTCACCGGTCATATCGTCGATCATGGTCTGCGCCTGCTCCTCGGTAGTCTCATCCAGCAGGTATATCTCGATGGAGTCGTAGTCCCTCTGAATGGTCTCCGCCGCCGTATTGATGTTGATCACCAGGATGAAGAATATACTCAGGATCAGCAGCATGGCCGTGATGGCGAATATGGACGCCAGGGACATGGTCCTGTTCCGGAGTACCTGCAGGAAGGCCTGCTTCACCGTGTATAAAAACCGTTTCGCCATTATGCGTTCCCTCCCCTCTTGAATCTTGAGCGGAAGGTCCTCTTGCTCTGTATTGTATCGGTACCCATCTCCACTTCTGCCAACGCTTCTTCGAAACCGTAGGCACCGAATTCATCTCTTACGATCTTTCCTTTTTCGATGGCGATTACTCGCTTGCCCATCTTGTCCACGATATCCTTGGCGTGAGTGACCATCAGTATGGTCGTCCCTCTCGCATTTATCTGGTCCAGAAGCTGCATGATCTCCCATGCGGTGTCCGGATCCAGGTTTCCCGTCGGCTCATCGGCGATGAGTATCCTGGGCTTATTGACGATGGCTCTGGCGATGGCAACTCTCTGCTGCTCTCCCGCAGACAGCTCGTCCGGATATTTATCTGCCTTGGAAGATATCCCCACCATGCTCAACACCTGAGGCACGTATTTTTTGATCAGCTTCTTAGGCTGATGGATGATCTCCATGGCGAAAGCCACGTTCTCATAAACGGTCTTTTTTGGCAGCAGCCTGAAGTCCTGGAACACTATGCCGATATTTCTCCTCAGCTTGGGCACCTGCCTGTTGGACATAGTAGTGACCTCATTGCCCCGTACCTTGATGCTGCCGGAGTTGGCGTCTATTTCCTTGAGGATCAATTTGATGAAGGTGGACTTGCCTGCTCCGCTGGGTCCAACCAGAAAAACAAAATCCCCTTTGTTGATCCTGACGCTTACCTTCTCTAACCCTACATTGGATTTATAATACTTAGTAACATTGTTGAATACAATCATCCTCGTTTTGGTCCCTTTCTCTTCTGCGAAACATACATGTTTATAATACTATATGTAGGTGTGTTTTTCAATGTTTTCGGGTCGAAATATGCCATATGTGCCCTTAAATTGGCGTTTTCCGTGATGATTTTGTGAAAAAAATCAGTATTGTATCCGCAGCTCTATGGTGTCCGGCAGCCGTTCCAAATCCGTCTTTACCACCTGTACCGGGTAAGTGATGATCTGGGAAATGGCAGTTTTCTTCTCCGGGTCGGTAAAATCCGCATAGACGATCAGATTGCTTTTGCCCTTTTCTTCCTCAAGCTCCATCCTGTCCACCGATACTTTGAAGCCGGAAGTCGGTTTCTCGCCCCTCGTCACGATAACGTAAATATCATCGTCAATGGCGCACGCCAAAGCTCTTTCCAGTGTCCTGTATTCCGGAATAATATTAGCCGTAATGTCCTTCGGTATTTGGCTCTCCTTTATCTCTTCGAATTTCACAGGCTCTTCCCCACCCAAGAATTTGGCACAGGCAAGAGCCGTAACCATGGCGATGATCAACAGCGCCGCTCCCACCAGTAAAACCTTTTTGTTGGTAAGCCTCTCTTTTGCATTTTCTTTTTTCAAATCAAAAACCCCCTTTTCGTAAGGTCCGCTCTATAGAACTTATTACGCAAAGGGGGTATTTATGCTATTGCACAGTTATTTTGCGATCACTTTTACCGGCTTTGCCGGCAGTTTTCCCGCTGATCCGGCTTACAGCACGCCTCTGACTGCCTTGAGGATATCCTCTGCAGTCATACCGTATTTTGCCTTCAGCTCCTCCGGCTTGCCTGATTCACCGTAGGTGTCCTGCTGCCCTACCATGGCCATCTTGACAGGGTTATGCTTCACCACTACCTCCGAAACGGCGCTGCCCAGACCGCCGATCACCGAATGCTCTTCTGCCGTCACGATTGCTCCCGTCTCTGCAGCCGCCTTGATGATGATCTCTTCGTCTATGGGTTTGATAGTGTGCATGTCGATGACTCGGACGTCCACGCCTTCTTCTGCCAGCGCTTCGGCAGCTATTACTGCTTCGCTCACCATGATGCCCGTTGCTATCACCGTCACATCATTTCCATCACGTACCGTGTTAGCCTTGCCCAGAGTAATGTCTGCCTTTTCATCGTAAAATACAGGAACTGCTGCCCTGCCAAGGCGTACATAGCATGGACCGTTCATGGCTACTGCCTGTCTAAGAAGCTTCTCCGCCGACACTCCATCGGAAGGATTGATGACCGTCATGCCCGGAATGGTCCTCATCAGCGCTATATCTTCAAATGTCTGGTGGCTCGCGCCGTCCTCTCCCACGGTTATTCCTGCGTGAGTAGCACAGATTTTTACATTTGCTTTGGTATATCCGATGGAATTTCTGATGATCTCAAAGGCTCTGCCGGAAGCAAACATGGCAAATGTGCTGGCGCAGACTACTTTGCCGGAAAGAGCCAGTCCTGCCGCCGCTCCGTAGAGATTTTGCTCTGCGATCCCCATGTTGAAGAACCGCTCCGGGTATGTCTTACCGAATTCAGCCGTCATGGTCGATTTGGAAAGATCGGCATCCATCACCACCAAATTCGGATATTCTTCTCCCAGCTTGATCAGCGTCTTGCCGTATGCCTGTCTCGTTGCCATCTTATCTGCCATTACAGCTCACCTCCCAATTCCTCGATCGCCTGCTTCGTCTGTTCTTCGTTTGGCGCTTTGCCGTGCCAGCCGGCTTCGTTTTCCATGAAGGAAACGCCCTTGCCCTTGACGGTTTTGGCGATGATCATGGTCGGCTGCCCTTTACATGCCCTTGCCTTTGCAAAAGCATCCAGTATCTGCTCAAAGTCGTGTCCGTCTATTTCCAGCACGTTCCATCCGAAGGATCTGAATTTTTCGGCTACCGGAGCCACCGTCATCACATCTTCATTTTTGCCGTCGATTTGGAGACCGTTGTAGTCCAAAATGCCTACCAGGTTGTCCAGCTTGTTGTGTGCCGCAGACATGGCGGCTTCCCAGACGATACCTTCCTGGATCTCTCCGTCCCCCAGAAGCACGTAGATCCTGCCCGGATCCTCATCCAGCTTGTTTGCCATCGCCATGCCCCCTGCCACGGAAAATCCCTGACCCAGAGATCCGGTGGACATTTCGATCCCGGGTACCTTTTTCATATCGGGATGCCCCTGGAATTTGGAGCCCAGCTTTCGCAGCGTCATGAATTCCTCCATGGGGAAATACCCTCTGACGGCAAGTGCCGCATACTGCACCGGGCCTGCGTGCCCTTTGGAAAGAATGAACTTGTCCCTTCCCTTCATCCGGGGATCCTTGGGATCGATGTTCATTTCGTGAAAGTACAGCGCCGTAACGATGTCTGCCGCAGAAAGGGAGCCTCCCGGATGTCCCGATCCGGCATTGTGGATCGCCTTGACTATCCCGGTCCGTACCTCCGCAGCCGTTTTCTTCAGAGCTTTTGTGTCCATTTTGACCTCCGTTTTTTAAAAAATATAACCCTTGCAGATACAATCCACAAGGGTTTATCAAGCGATCAGAAAAAAGAATTATTGTCGATTCCCAAGCTGACGCTCAAGGCTTCATTAACTTCCGGTAAACGGGTTCTGTCGATTGTTCCGATTCTTTCTTTTAATCTTCTCTTGTCGATTGTTCTCAATTGTTCTAAAAGCACTACTGAATTTTTTGACAAGCCATTTCCTTCCGCTGCGATCTCTACGTGGGTGGGAAGGTCGGCTTTATTTCTCTTTGAAGTAATCGCCGCAACGATTATCGTCGGGCTGTATTTATTTCCTACATCGTTTTGAACCACCAGAACGGGTCTTACGCCGCCCTGTTCGGAGCCCATTACCGGACTTAAATCAGCAAAATAAAGGTCGCCCTTTTTAATGCCCAAGTCCTCTCACTCCTTTTATTTTCCAACTATTCTCTTCAATGCAGCGGGCAGAGCTTCTTCGATATCCACGGCGGTCATTCCCCACTGGCCGATCCTGCCGGCTGCAATGTCTCCTGCCATACCATGAACGAATGCCCCTGCCATAGCTGCTTCCAGAGGATCCACGCCGGAGGCTGTAAAAGCTGCGATAACGCCTGTAAGCACATCGCCGCTGCCGCCTGTTGCCATGCCCGGATTCCCTGTAGTATTAATATATGTGCCCTGCTCTTCCAATGTCACCAGAGTGCCTGCTCCTTTCAGCAGGACCACTGCTCCGGTCTTTCGGCTCAAGACTTCGGCTGCCTTCTGCCTGCCGGATTTTTTAATGGTTTCCTCATCCAACGATTCCAGAAGCCTGTCGGCTTCTCCCGGATGAGGCGTCAGTATAACAGGGGCTTTTCTCTCCTTTAAGATATCCGTCTTCCTGCCGAAGCCGCACAGGGTATTAAGACCATCTGCATCGATAACAACAGGACCTTCGTATCTTCTAAGTATATCTTCAATTAACGTATAGTTTTTTTCATCAACTCCCAACCCCGGACCTACGGCAACGGCGCCGTAAAGATTCAACTCCGGTATGGAAAGTCTCTCGGAAATATCAGTGCAGGTAGCCTGTGGAACAGCGGTCTGTAAGATGGGGAAAAGCTCATAGGGTACTGCCGCCTTCACAAGCCCGGCGCCGGACTTCAGCGCACCTCTTGCAGACAATACCGCAGCTCCTGCCATTCCTATTGAACCGGCAATCACCAGAACACGCCCACACTGCCCTTTATGTATCTCCTTGGGACGTTCCTTAATTACAGTATTCACATATTCAAGGGTAATTAAACCTGTGTTTTCCATAAATTTCTCTTTTGTGATCAAGCTTTCGCTTCTCTGATAATGCCCATGGGAGTCTGTTCATCTGACTGGCCCAGAGGGTTG
>JAUNBU010000105.1 GCA_030526925.1 Bacillota bacterium
CGAGTATAATATACCCATTAAAAATGGGAGGTCTGTTATGTTTGAATATATGACAGTGCAGGAAACTGCAAAAAAATGGAATATATCAGAACGGCGAATACAAATACTCTGCTCTGAAAATCGTATTAGTGGAGCTATCCGTGTAAGCCGAGTATGGCTCATTCCTAAGGGCACAGAAAAGCCTGTTGATGGCAGGAGAAAGAAGGGTACAGATGAGTAAGAAAATATTAGTTATAGATGATGATGTTGAATTATGCAGTTTGCTAACACAGTGCTTAGGTAATGAGGGGTTTGAAGTTTCTTGTTTAAACGATGGAAAACAGGCTTTGACCTTCCTCAAAAGCAACCAAATAGATATGGTTATTCTTGATGTAATGCTGCCCGAAATAGACGGTTTTACAGTTTTACGTCAAATCAGAGCGTATAGTAATCTTCCCGTTTTAATGCTTTCCGCAAAAAGTGAGGAAATGAATAAGGTTTTTGGATTGAAAACAGGTGCCGACGATTACATAACAAAGCCGTTTGGATTATCTGAGCTTATTGCACGAGTGGAAAATTTGTTTCGTAGATGTGGTGTTTCAACTCAAGATACGGACAATAGTGCAGTCCTTATCTACGATGAATTGAAGATTGACAAAGACAAATGTGTTGTTACCTTAGAAGATAAAATCGTACAATTGACATCCAAAGAATATAAATTGCTGTGCTTTCTGGCAGAAAATCCACAGAAAGTTTTCACTAAAAAACAAATATATAATAATGTGTGGGATGAAGATTTTATGTATGATGATAATACGATTATGGCACTTATTAGCAGGCTTAGAAAAAAAGTTGAGCACAATCCAGACTCCCCGAAATTCATCCAGACTGTTTGGGGAATTGGCTACCGATTTAATGGCGAGGTGAAATAGTTATGGATAAGGTTCTGCTATTTACAGTTGTACTATTAATATTTACGATTTCTTTCCTTCTAATAAAGCTGTATTCATCACACAAAAGAATTACAGAAATGAGAAATGTAATAAGCAGTATTTTGGAGGGTCAAAAGAAACGGCAGATTTTTTCAAGAAAAGACGATGAGCTTGGGAAACTTGCATTTGAAATCAATCGTCTTGCAAATTTGTATGGCACAGCACAAGAAAAATATGAGAAAGAGCAGCTTGCAAAAAAACAACTTATTTCTAATCTATCTCACGATGTTAGAACACCTTTGGTTTCAGTTATAGGCTATTTGGAAGCTATTGTGCAAAATAGAATATCCGAAGGTCAAAAGGATGATTACATCAACACAGCATATGAAAAGGCAAATTTGTTAAAAGAGCAGGTTAATCAGCTGTTTGAATTTGTGCAAAGCGATGCAAACGAAATTATGCTTACTATGGAAAGGATAGATGTCTGCGAAACCATAAGGCAAGTATTGATAGATTTTCTTCCTATAATTGAAAGCGAACACATTGAACTGGAATCAGCTATTCCTGATGATGATATGAATATACTCGTTGATAAGGACAGCTTTGTTCGCATCACACAAAATCTGATAAAAAACACCTTGACACACGGCGGAGAAGGTAAGTATCTCGGCGTATTTGTAAAAAAAGAGTTAGAAAATATTTGTATTGATATTGCAGATAAAGGACAAGGTATTGACAGAGAACACTTACAATATGTGTTTGAGAGACTATATAAAGCAGATAATGCAAGGTCACGGGGCGGCGGCATAGGACTTGCCATCGCTAAAGAACTTTCTAATAAAATGAACGGAAACATTGAGATACTCCGTTCCATTCCCGGTGATACTGTTTTCCGCATTACATTTCCAGAAGCAAAGTAAATGTCAGGAAAATGTCAGAATTGTATCAGTGCCATATTAGAACTCTCCTATATACTATAGTTAAATTCAAAAGCAAGGAGGAATTTAATAATGGATATGGTTTTACAAACCGTAGGTCTGACAAAGCAATATGGCACACAGTTCGCCGTTCATGATTTGAATATGAATGTTGAGCGTGGAAAAATTTATGGTCTTTTGGGACGAAACGGTGCAGGAAAAACAACAACAATCAGAATGGTTACGGGCTTACTACAGCCAACGGATGGGGAGGTTTTTCTTTTTGGCGAAAAAATGAGAACTCCCACAAAGCAGATTTTCAGCAGGATAGGAGCATTAATTGAATCCCCCTCATTTTACGAAAATCTAACTGCAAAAGAAAACCTTCAGATTGTTTCAGATTTGCGAGGTACTCAGTCGAAGAATTCTATTGAGGAAGCTTTGAAACTTGTAAATTTGGATAAGGAAACGAAGAAAAAAGTAAAACAGTTTTCTCTCGGAATGAAACAGCGACTTGGCATTGCAATGGCAATGATGCATAATCCAGAATTTATTATACTGGACGAGCCTACCAACGGACTTGATCCCGCAGGCATTCAGCAAATCCGTTTGCTTATTAAGAAACTATCAACCGAAAACGGTGTTACTGTGCTTATTTCCAGTCATATTTTAAGTGAGATTGAACAAATGGCTGACAAGGTAGGCATTATTGACAAAGGCGTTTTGGCAGAAGAATTGACAATGGATGAAATTCGCTATAGAAACCGTCATTATGTAAAGCTGTACGTTTCGGATATGAGCCGAACTGTTCCAATATTGGAAAAAGAGCTTTCCATTAGTGATTTTGAAATTGTTAATGATAACGAAGTAAAGATTTTTCAGTTGGACGGAAACTTAGAGAATATCAATCGTGTCCTCGTTACAAATGGTATTGGAGTATCGGAGCTTTCTGTAAAGAAAGGGAATCTTGAAGAATATTTCTTAAAAATGACAGGGGGTGTTTCAATTGGGTAATATCATTAAGACAGAATTCAAAAAACTGAAAGGTTCAAGTATGTTATGGATTGGTCTCGGCGGGTGCTTTATATTACCGCTTATGGCGTTAGGTATCAATCTTTCCAATCCCAGCAATTTTACTTGGGCACAGTATGTACAGCAAAATCTATGGCCGCAAATCATTTTGTTATGGCCTTGTATCTTTGGCGTATTTGGTTCTTACATCTTTTGCCGTGAACGCCTTGAGAATACCTATAAAAATTTGCTTGTAATTCCTGTAGGGCGTATACAGCTTGCAGTTGCAAAAATGCTTGTAATGTTTGTATCTATTATGGCAATGGCACTTTTAACTTACATCTTAAACTTATCGGGAATGTTTATCGGCGTTACAGTTAGCTTTGTGGAATTTCTTGAGGGCTTGCGGGTTTATGCATTGGCAGGATTTTTAATGTTCATTTGTATTTTGCCTGTAATGCTTGTATCAATCATTACAAGAAAAGGATTCCTTTTATCTATTTGCATAAGTATTGTTTATGCATTGGCTTCGTTCCTTGCTTCTTGGGTTGCACCGCTTGCAGCACTGCTTCCGATTGATATAGCTTGGAGAATAATGGATTTGCAGCAGTTTGAAATGAGTTATTCATTTCCTATGTCAATATCACTGATAAGTCTTTCGATTTTCACATTGGTATCGGTTGTTGGCATTATCTATGTATCCAAAAAACAAGAAGCTTAAATACGAAAGGGATGACTTGTATAGCTATTGTAATAAATGCAGCTACAAAAATCGAGATTTTGAGGAGTGACGAAAATAGGTGAATACATACCAGAAAGGCGAAAATCATCTGCCTTGTCCGCAGCATCAACATATGCTACAATGAAATCGTAAACAATTACTTTTTTAACAAAGGAGAATGCTGTTTGAGAAAGAACAACACCTTGGAGATTGTAGGCTGACCGGGAGGTTTGCGTAAATACGATCTCGCACAAACCTCCCAGAATTGCAAGTCAACAATCATCAGGAGGAAAAAACAATGAATAAAAATGACTATAACATCCGTCTGGAAATACCTGCAGATTACGCAGAGGTTGAGAACTTGACGCGAGAAGCGTTCTGGAACGTGTACCGTCCGGGATGCACGGAGCATTACGTGCTCCACTGTCTGAGAAAAGACAAAGACTTTATACCGGAGCTGGACTTCGTCATGGAAAAAGACGGCAGGCTCATCGGCCAGACGATTTACATGAGGGCATGGATCCATGCTGACGACGGGAGAAAGATCCCTATCATGACCATGGGACCCATCGGCATTTTGCCTGAGTACAAACGCCAAGGCTATGGAAAAGCCCTTTTAGACTTTTCCATGGAAAAAGCCAAAGGGCTGGGTGCCGGAGCCTTATGCTTTGAAGGGAATATCGACTTTTACGGCAAGAGCGGCTTTGTGGAGGCGTCCACCATGGGCATACGCTATCACGGACTGCCGGAGGGAGCAGATGCGTCCTTCTTTCTATGCAAAGAGCTGGAGCCGGGATACCTGGAGGGCATCACCGGAGAGTATTCTACGCCGCAGGGCTACTACGTCTCCGACGAAGACGTTGAGGAGTTTGACAGGCAGTTTCCACCTAAGGAAAAGCTGAGGCTGCCGGGACAGCTGTGGTAATGCAGAAGTAAACGGATCAAAGGCGTGATGGACGGCGATTGCAGCTCATCGCGCCAACAGGCACCGTGGAAACGCCGATGGGTCTTGACCGGCTCATCGGCTTTCTGTTTATTCGGATAGCGGTAGCGTTGATGTCAAGGATAGAGAAAATGGAGGCTGCTTATGAAATTTTACATTGTTGATTGCTTTGCAGAGAAAAAGTATCAGGGAAATGAACTGCTGGTTTTGATTGCAGATCGTGAAGTCAGTGACGAAGAACAACAGAATATCGCCAGAGAAATCAATTTCTCAGAAACAACCTTTATCCTTTCAGACAAACAGGAAAACGGAGGCTACGATGTTCGCATATGGACGCCAAATGTCGGTGAAATGCCTTTTGCAGGGCATCCTACACTGGGAACCGCTTTTGTTATTCATAATGAAATTGAGCAGAAAAGAGGCTCCGAAGTAAATCTAAACCTTAAAGTTGGGCAGATCCCGGTATCAGTCACAAAAAATGGGATGACCATGCGTCAAAATGCACCGATATTCGGCGAGATCATGGATAAAGAAGAGATCGCGGATATCTATGGCATAAGCGCCGGTGAAATTCGTAACGACTATTCTGTGCAGTGGGTATCTACAGGTCTTGAAGCTGTCATCATTCCGCTGAAAAGCAGAGATGCCCTGTCAAAATTAGTTGTAGACCAGGCAAAATTCAATGCATATGTGAAAAGACATCCGAAGAACTATTGTAACCACTTATTCTTTGCGGACATGGGCGAGGGCGTTTTTGCTGCAAGGTGCTTAATGGAAGACTTTGTTGAAGATCCTGCTACAGGCAGTGCAAATGGGGACCTTGCAGGATATTTTATGAAGCACAACTATTTTGGCAGTAAAGAGGTTTCATATACAGTTTACCAAGGTGAAGACATGGGCAGAACGTCAGTGCTGCATGTTCACACTGCGTTGAATGATAACGACTGGCTGATAGAAGTTGGTGGAAATTGCTTCATCGTTGCCGAGGGCGACTGGAGATAGTTTACAACTTGATCCGAGATATGGGAGACCAACTATGAGAAAAACATCCATTGCAAAAATACTGATCGTAGCAGTTATATCGTGCGGGCTGGTTTTCCTGTCGCTTTTATATCCGGTGGGGACAAGCGAAGGATATTTCTACGATGATGGGAAGTGGCCATGTGTTGAAGTTGCCTTTGACTCTGTCAATGGAGCTGAGAATGTGAAGGATCATGACCCTGCTGTTTTTCTTTCTGACCCGCAGAGTGGGGAAGATGAGACCTTGGAAATCGACTCCATCGAATGGGACGGGCAATATGCGTATATATATGTGGTTCTGCCGGAGGGCAGCAGCGGATTTGCAGACTATGGATTTGAATTCGGAGATGCAGCTTGTAAGGTGATCTGGGATGGTGGTGAGACGGAATGCACTTACTGGGAATAACGGGAGAAGAAAAAATCAATACAGGGCGACAATTTGAACTGGACATAGCCAAAGGTTTGGCCGTGGTATTCATGATCATGGTCCACACCCAGCTGTACTTTGCTTCGGGAGCGGCAAGCGAACAAGCTTTTGGAACGATCGTTGATTATCTGGGAGGGCCTCCGTCGGCAGTAGTCTTTATGTTTGTGCTCGGCGTAGGGATCGTATACACGAAAAAAAGCAGCTTTGTAGAGTTCCTGAAAAGAGGCGTGCTGCTGATCCTGCTGGGATATGCTTTGAATCTGGTAAGGACATTGTTATCGCCTGCGTTCAATGGGTTTCAGGATGTGGATATCCTGCAGTTTGCCGGACTGGCGACGATATTTGTAGGTGCGGTCAAAGCGCTGAAGCTGAGCAATTTCAAAACTGCGCTTATAGGGCTGGCGCTGGCTTTCCTGAATATACTGCTGAGGGCTGTGGATGCGTCCGATGTTACAGGTCTGTTCTTCGGCTCAGAGCATTATTCCTTTTTTCCATTTCTTTCATGGATATTTTTCCCACTGGCAGGACATATCTTCGGAGATTTTCTGATCAGATGTAAATGCAAGAAACGGTTTTACGTCCTTTCGGGAGTTTTAGCATTGGCGATTTGTCTGATTTCTTATGTGACGTTAGCCATCGTATTGAAAACGGATTACGGATGGGTGACCGATGAAGCTTATTATCATTTGGATATCAAAGGCAATATTATTTTCACCTCATTTACGATTGCGTGGATAAGCTTTCTGGCAGGTCTTGGTGCGATATTGCCGGGCTTTATCAGACGAACGATAGAACGCTGGAGCCGAAACGTTACTCCCATATATATAATCCAATGGCTGCTGATATGTGGTGTTTCATCCCTGACGGGAACCAATGTATTCGGAAGCCCGGCATATATTTTTATTATGGTAGGTATGATAGCAGCAAGCGACATGCTGGCATACCTATACAGACGCATAAAAAAATGAAGTTATCATTAAATCGGAATTTGTCAGCAATGGAGAATGATTATGAAATATAAAGGTACTTTGATAGTTGTAAAAGACTGTAATCAAGCATTTAAGTTTTATCACGATATGTTTGGCCTTGAGCTTATTCAGGATAATGATGGTAATATGGAATTATCTGACCATATATATTTGCAGGAGGTCAGATATTGGCAAACCTTTTTAGGAAAAGAAGTAATTGCTCACAGCAACAGTTCTGAACTGTATTTTGAAGAACCGGATGTTCAAAGCTTTGTTCTGAAACTTGAAAGGCTTTATCCGAAAACAGAATACGTAAATAAGATAATGACGCATAGCTGGGGGCAGACTGTTGTAAGATTCTATGATCCGGATGGAAACCT
>JAUNBU010000106.1:0-1640 GCA_030526925.1 Bacillota bacterium
TAATTATAGGGGCGCTGTTCATTTTGTCAACCCTCCCACTTGTCAAAAATCTTGCTGCATTTTCCTATATTATACCAGACGAAGAAACCCCCGTAAAGGTGTTTCGTTACAACTTGCAAGACCAAATCGCAGGGTGTTTGGTTTCATCTCAATACCGGAACGTGTCGTCGTCGGAGTTGTTTTCGGCTTCCCAGGAGTCCGCCCAGTCAGGGATGTCGTCTTCCGCCGCCTTTCGCATTTCCGCACGCCTTTGCCTTTCCATACGCCCTTGCCCTTGCCTTTGCATAATCTCTTGTCCCTGCCCGGAACTGCCGTCAGGCTTGATGCGCCCGCCGCCCCTGCCTTTCCTTAAATAGAGGAGTCCGCAGATGGCTACGGTGCATGGAATGGTCAGCAAAATGGCCAGACTGCCTATGAGGGCCTGGAGGATCTCAACTATGATGACCTCACGGTTGAGCAGGTGATTCATGGACATGGAATAGGTGAGCAGAAGCATAATGCTGGAAAGGGAGCTTCCGATGTATGCCAGAACCAGAGTGTTTGCCATGGTGCCCATGATGTCCCTGCCGATGCTCATGCCGCTTTTGCATAGTTTCCTGAATGGCATGTCGGGAACGTGTCGGCTCAGTTCGAACAGCGCCGAGGAAATATCCATGGCAACGTCCATGATAGCGCCCAGCGCGCCGATGATGATGGCTGCAAATATGATGGCCGTCAGATCGATAGGATTGTCCGGATTCATCATGGTAAGATAGAGGGAATGCTCGTCCACATATCCGGTAAGATGGAGCACTTTGCCCATGATAAAGGTGGTCCCGGCGGCAATTATGGTCCCCGCCACACAGCCGATGACCGTCGCCCAGGTCTTTTTGCTGGCTCCGTTGATAAGCACCAGCGTCATAATAATGGTAAAGACGCAGGTGATGGCGGCGCCGATATAAACATTGTACCCGTTCATAATTCCGGGAACGAATACGAAAAACACAAAGGAAAATGTAAAAATCAATGAAAGGAGGGTGTTGATGCCTTTCCATCTGCCGATGAGCAAAATCAGCAGCATGAACACCAGGGCCAGCATCATTACCTTGTCGAAGCGGTAGTAGTCGCTGAACTGCCAAGGAATGTTTTCGAAGTCAGAAATGGCGGTTTCTCCTGTGATTGCGGCTTCTTCGGAAATGGTGGCTTCTCCTGCTGCGTCCGCTGAATTGACCAGCATGATCTTGTCGCCAACCTCTACTTCTTTGATGAATTCACTGCCGCCATACATGGTGTCGATGTTCTGCTGTGCCGTCACCACTTCATCTTCATGTGTGCCGCTTTCGATCCTGCAGCGGAAGTTGATATAGGTGTTGCTATAAGATGCCGTATCTCCCAAAGAGACCTCGTCTGTCGTCCTGTCCAAAACCTCCAGCACCGTTCCCCGAACCACATCGTCTCCCGATTCGCCGAAAAGGGTGAAATCGTTGGTGGCAAGCTGATGCCCCAATAAAATAGCCGTAATGGATAGAAACATGGTCAATACCCACACGACGGATTGCTTCACATTAAAAGGTTGCTTTTTTCTTGTCATGATCAAATATCCTTTCCAGCACTTATCTTAGCATCAATGGACCGGGGAATCAACCCCCGACCGAAGGGAT
>JAUNBU010000106.1:1740-7284 GCA_030526925.1 Bacillota bacterium
CCGTTCTGTGCCAGCAGGCTTTCGTGGTCGCCCTGCTCGATGATGTCGCCGTGATTCATCACCAGTATATGGTCCGCATCCTTGATGGTGGACAATCTATGGGCGATGATGAAGCTGGTCCTGCCATGCATCAGATTTGCCATTGCTTTCTGTATCAGGGATTCAGTTCTGGTATCTACAGAACTGGTCGCCTCATCCAATATCATGATCGGTGTATCAGCCAAAATCGCCCTGGCGATGGTCAGCAGCTGCTTTTGCCCCTGGGAAATATTAGTGGCTTCCTCGTTGATTTCCATATCGTAGCCCTTGGATTGGGTCCTGATGAAGTGGTCGATATGTGCCGCCTTTGCCGCCTGCTCCACCTCTTCATCTGAAGCGTCCGGCTTGCCGTAGCGGATGTTTTCCCTGATGGTGCTGTTGCTGAGCCAGGTGTCCTGCAGCACCATGCCGAATAGGCTCCTGAGATTTTCCCTGGAAAGGTCCTTGACGTCGTAGCCGTCCACGGTAATCCTGCCGCCGTTCAGCTCGTAAAAACGCATCAGCAGCTTGACGATGGTGGTCTTGCCTGCGCCCGTCGGACCTACGATGGCGACCCGCTGACCCGGTTTTGCAACAAAGGAAAAGTCATGGATCACCGGCTCCTCGGCGCTGTAGCCGAACCTGATATTTTCAAAGGCGATCTCGCCCTTTACATCTTCGGGATCCACCGAAGCCTTCGGCGCTTTGTCCAGGTCCGCTTCCTCCGCTTCATCGATCAGCTCGAATATCCGCTCTGCCGCCGCAGCCGTGGACTGAAGCTGGTTGGCGACGTTTGCCACCTGGGCGATAGGCTGGTTGAAGCTTCGCACGTATTGGATGAACGCCTGAATGTTGCCGATGGAAACCCGCCCGTTGATTGCCAGATACCCGCCCAGCAGACATACGGCAACATAAGCCAGATTGCCGATAAACTGGGTGATAGGCATCATGGCTCCCGATACGAACTGGGATTTCCACGCCGACTCGCAAAGCTTTTCGTTGAATTCCTCGAAGGTCTTCTCCGATTCTTCCTCCCGGTTGAATGCCTTGACGATGTCGTGACCTGCGTACATTTCCTCCACGTGCCCGTTGACGTAGCCCAGATACTTCTGCTGGTTGTTGAAGTGCTTCTGGGATTTGGAGACGATGATGCGGATGGCAATCATGGAAAGTGGCAGCACCACAAGGGCGGTAATGGTCATGAGGAAGCTTATCCGCAGCATCATGATGAGAATGCCTATGATGGTGGTGACGCTGGTGATCATCTGGGTCAGGCTGACCGATAGCGTCTGGTTCACCGTCTCGATGTCGTTGATCATCCTGCTCTGGATCTCCCCGTGGGTCTTGCTGTCGAAATATTTCAGCGGCAGCCGATCCAGCTTAATGGACATCTTGTCACGCAAAGTATATATCACCTTCTGGGAAATGTCTGCCATGATCCAGCCCTGAGCCATGCCGAACAGCAGGCACAGACCGTACAGGATAAGCAGTAGCATGAGGATGGAAAACAGCCCCGCAAAGTCGATGCCCGTTCCGCCCATCAGCCCTTCCACTACTTTATCTGTGGCGTCTCCCAAAATGGTCGGGGAAATGATGTTGAATATGGTGCTGGCGATGGCGAACACCAGTACCGCAATAAATCGGAATTTGTACGGCGCCAGATAGCCTGCCAGGGTCTTGATGGTTCCTGCAAAATTCTCGGCTTTTTCGCCCGGCATCATGTTGCCGCCGGGCCCGCCCGGACCGTGCTTTTTCTGCCCCGGATTCCTGCTCTTGAATTTTTCTCTGGCGGCGGCAGCCCGCTCGGCTGCTGTCTTTTTCGTCTTTTCTGCCATCAGTTTCGCCCCCTTTCCAGTTCTTCTTCGCTCAGCTGGGACAGGGCGATCTCCTTGTAGACATGGCAGCTTTCCAGCAGCTCCTCATGGGTCCCTTTGCCCACCAGGCGCCCTTCGTCAAGCACCAAGATCTGGTCCGCATCCACTATGGTATTGATACGCTGGGCGACAATTATGATCGTGCTGTCGCCCACCTTTTCCTTGAGGGCAGCCCGCAGCGCCTTATCCGTATTGAAATCCAGCGCCGAAAAGCTGTCGTCAAAGATGTATATCTTCGGCTTTTTCACGAGAGCCCGCGCAATGGAAAGCCTTTGCTTTTGCCCGCCGGAGACGTTGGTGCCGCCCTGGGCAACCTCTTCTTCGAGACCGTGTTCCTTTTCCTCGATGAACTCCATGGCCTGGGCGATACGTGCCGCCTCCAGCATCTCCTCTTCGGTGGCGTCTTCCTTGCCGTACTGGAGATTGCTGCCGATGGTCCCTGAAAACAGCAGGCCCTTCTGCGGGATGTAGCCGATCTGCTGATGCAGGTCGTGCTGGGTCATATCCCGAATGTCGATGCCGTCCAGGGTGATCTGCCCTTCGGTGGCGTCGTAAAATCGCGGGATCAGGCTTATCAGTGTGGATTTGCCGCTGCCGGTGCCGCCGATGATGGCCGTGGTCTTGCCCGGCTCCGCCGTAAAGCTGATGTCCGCCAGGGTCTTTTCGTCGGCGTCGGGATAGGCGAAGGACACATTGCTGAAGCTGACGATGCCCTTCGGGTTTTCCGGTTTCTGCGGATTTTCCTTGTCTACGATGGAAGGCTCAACTTCAAGCACCTTGCCGATTCGCTGCGCCGATACTGCCGCCCGCGGGATCATGATGAACATCATGGTAATGTAAAGGAAGGACATGATCACGTGCATGGCGTACTGCAAATATGCCAGCATGTCGCCTATCAGCAGGTTCTGGGCTTCCACCAGATGCGCCCCCGCCCAAATGATGAGGATGCTGACTGCGTTCATGACGAACATGAGGGCGGGCATCATGAAGGACATGGCCTTGTTGACGAAAAGGTTTATCTTCGTCAGGTCGCGATTGGCAACGTCGAACCGTTCTTCTTCGTTTTTCTCTGTGGTGAACGCCCGGATGACCAGGACGCCGTTGAGCCGTTCCTTCATCAGAAGATTCAGCCGGTCCAGCTTCTTTTGCAGCACCTGGAACTTGGGCAGCACCAAAACGAATGCCATCCCCATGATGCACAAAATCACCAGCAGCGCCAGCCCCACGGTCCAGGACAGGGACACGCTTGTATTGAGGGCTTTTATAACTGCGCCGATGCCCATCATAGGTGCGAAACATGCCAGTCTCAGGATCATCACCGTTGCCTGCTGCACCATCTGGATATCGTTGGTGGAGCGGGTTATGAGGGATGCGGTGGAAAATGTGTCCAGCTCCGCCGTGGAAAAGCGGGTTACTTTTTTAAACAGGGCGCTTCTCACGTCGCAGGAGGATTTACCGGCAACGATGGCTGCCAAAAAGCTGCCGCCTATGGCGCAGACCAGGGAGCCTGCCGACACCAGGATCATGACAAGCCCCGTGCTTTTGATGTAGTCCATATCCTGCTGTACGATGCCGTTGTTGATGATGTCGGACATGTATCCCGGCAGCGCCAGCTCGCACATGGCCTGCCCGAAGAGGAATGCCAAAATCAGCAGGATAAAAAACAGATATGGTTTGTAGTATTTCAAGGTTTGCTTCACAGATTTTCACCTTCTTCCAGCATTTTCGCAATGTTATCGGTCAGCTTGGCCAGCAGGATTTTTAACGTCCGGATCTCTTCCTCCGTCATGCCTGCCGTCATCTTTTTCTCTATGTCTTCTCCGTGGCACTGGGCTTTTTCGCTGAGTTTTATTGCCTTGGCCGTAGGGAAAAGGCGGTATGCCCGTTTGTCGTCGGGGTTCTTTTCCCGTCTGACGTAGCCTTTGCCTACCAGTCCCTTAATAGCTTTTGCCACGGCGCCTTTATCTATACGGTGCAGCTGCGCCAGCTCTTCCTGGGAGATGCCGGGACGCTGGCAGATGTGTTTCAGATAGCCCATCTGATGGCCCGTAAGTCCGAATTTTTTCATGGCTTTGTCGTGCATGATCTTGCCGTGTCTGTATATTATGGAAAAGCTCTCCTGCTCGGACAGGGCTTTGTGCTTTTCTTTGTCCATGGTCTTCGCTCCTTCCGTTGTGTTGTTGTATTGGTGCGCGGTTCCGTCGAATTTGCCGGGCGTCCGGTCTGCATTTGCGGCACAAAAATAGTTGCCATTGCAACTATTATATGCGCGGCGCATTTAGTTGTCAAGGCAACTATTACGGTTTCACAGAACTTTCATATTCCATTTCAGCCACGGCCTGCGGAGCCCTATAAAAGGCGACCGCCGTGCCCTTTACATATCAAAGGGTGTAACTGCCCTCCACGTACTGGACGACGTTTTGCTCATCGGCTGTCTCCGATGCGTTGGCGGAGCTTTCATCGAAGGTATCCAGCGTGATTATGGATGTTCCTGTGCAGGCATGGCAGCGCTTTTTTGCTTATAAATCAAGGTTTTCCAGCAGGCCGGCCAGGACGCGGCGGTTGGCGCTGCTGATGGCTCCCAGGGGCAGCCTGCATCCGCCCACCTGCATCCCCGCCATATTCATGATGGTCTTGATAGGCACCGGATTGGTCTCGCAAAACAGCGCATTGATCAGATTCAGATGCTCCAGCTGCATTTTTCTGGCCTCCGCCGTTCGCCCCTCCAGATAAGCGGTTGTCATCTGGTGGACTGCTTTTGGCATTAAGTTGGCCCATACGGAAACTGCCCCCGCTGCGCCCATGGACATGAGGGCGATGGTGATATCGTCGTTTCCCGAGTAGATGCTGAAGTCGTCGCTGATGAGACCCGACAGCTTCGCCACGTAGGACATGTCGCCGCTGGCTTCCTTGATGCCCGCTATGTTCCTGTGCTTTGACAGCTCCGCCACGATGTCCACGTCGATGCAGATGCCGGTCCTGGCCGGAACATTATAGATGTAAACGGGTATGTTCACGTTGTCGGCTATTTTATAAAAGTGCTCGATCATGCCGGATTTGTTGGGCTTGTTGTAATAGGGGGTGATAACCAGCAGCCCGTCCACGCCCATTTTTTCGTATTTGATGCTCTTGGCCAGAGACTTTTCCGTGTTGTTGTTTCCGCTGTTGGCGATGATGGGGATTTTCCCGCCGCTTTCCTCCACGGCCACCGCCACGATTTTTTCCTGTTCTTCGTCGCTGAGGGCCGGGGTCTCTCCTGTTGTGCCCAGCACCAGCACCGCATCGGTCCCTTCTGCCGCGTGCCAGCTTATCAACTCCCGCAGGCGCTTGTAGTTGACATTGCCTTCTTCATCAAAAGGTGTGATAAGCGCCACAATGGATCCTTTTATCATAGTTACCTCCTTCGTTGGATTTGGTTTTAAATCAATAATATGTTCCATCTATCTTATGCGGGATGGAAGGAAGTAGTGCATGGAAAGGCTAGGGCGGACGGCAAGCCGGCCGGCGGCGTAAAACGATTTCTAAGGAGCGCTTGAGTTTTCATTTTTTACATTTTTTTACTGTAATATATTGACTTGTGATTATGGCTGTGATATACTTCCTGTAATTAGAATTAATGGTAATTAGTGTTAGACGAAAAGATGTAACACGA
>JAUNBU010000107.1 GCA_030526925.1 Bacillota bacterium
TGACGAGAGGCGTCAACAAAAACCATCTGGTGCGGGCGGCGCTGGAGTCCATGGCATATCAGACAAACGATCTCATGTACGCCATGTGGGAGGACATGGGGCATCCGATCAAAGCCTTCAAGGTGGACGGCGGGGCGTGTGCCAACGATTTTCTGCTGGAGTTTCAGGCGGATATCATGAACCAGGAACTCTACCGCCCTAAGTGCATCGAGACCACTTCCCTGGGTGCGGCATACCTGGCAGGGCTTGCCACAGGCTACTGGCAGAACACGGAGGACGTTATCTCCAACTGGCAGGTGGACTGCAAGTTCGAGCCTAAGATGGACGCCGCAAAGCGAACGGAGCTGCTGGAAGGTTGGAAGAAAGCCGTCCAGTGCACCTTCGGCTGGGCGAAATAGGGAGTAAGCCAATTCAGTTATCCGAAAATTTCGGATAACTGCTGCTGGATGATTTTCATATTCTTGTTGATTTTTGTCTACGGAAGGAGTATGATAGGAAAAAATATATCATATAGCTAGGGGAGCTTTTGCTGAGATTCGTCGCAGCGGACGTCAAAAAGATGTCCAGGTGTGATGTAACCCTCAAAACCTGACCCGGGTAATACCGGCGTAGGGAAGCAGATAATGAAGAAAGATGTTTCCAAATCGGAAAATTATTTCTCGAAAAATCAGCTAAAACCACAGTTCCCCTCCTGACTAAAGGAGGTTTTTTTATGGATTTACAAACTTTTTTTGATTCCCTCTGGGGACAGCTGACCGTGGTGGCGGTCATCGTGTTATTGTTCGGCGTCATCCTGTATTCAGGAAAGGGCAAGCCGGTGGAAACGAAGACGCTGGCGGTTTCCGCTCTTTTGGTGGCGCTTGCCATAATCCTGAATCAGCTGATCATCTTCAGGATGCCCCAGGGCGGAAGCATAACGGCATTTTCCATGGTGCCCATCGTGCTGTGCGCCTACTTCTTCGGAGTGAGACGCGGGCTCATGGCGGGTATGTGTGTGGGGCTCATAGACTTGATCTTTAATCCTTACGTGATCCATCCCATCCAGCTGCTGCTGGATTATCCCATGGCCTTTGGGGCGCTGGCTTTCGGCGGGATATTCGCAGCGAGAAAGAACGGGCTCATCAAAGGATATATCTTCGGGGTCATATGCAGGTATATCTGTGCGGTGCTTTCGGGAGTCATTTTCTTCGGCGCCTATGCGCCGGAAGGCTTCAGCGCTTTGACCTGGTCCGTCTGGTACAATCTGACCTATCTGGCGGTGGAGGGAGCCATCTCCGTGGTGCTGCTGGCAATACCGCAGATCAAAGCTATGTTTGAGCGGTTAAAGGTACAGGTCAACGGTCCCGGCAAGTCAAAACCCGGAGCGGATTCGGTGACCGACCGTGAAGGAGAGGCGAACGGGGCTGCGGGAGCCGGAACGAAGGAATGACGGGATGCGTTTTTATCGGGCGTCCTTGGAAATGACAACAAGAAGGGTGCCGTCTTTCACTTGAAGGGCGGCTTCTTTTTGACAAAATTCATTGCTGACACCCAGCGGGAAGCTGCGGGTCAGGAGATGGTCTGTCAGCGTGTATTTGACGCCGCTGACGGTCACGATGCAGGATTCCGATAGGGAAAAGAGGGACAGATAGCAGCCTTCTCGTCTGGGAATTTTGCTAAAACTTACCGGCGCTCCATTGAGGATAAAGCATTGATTTCTTCCATCGAACATTGTAAGATGTGCGAAGGAATCGCTGTATTGAGACATAATTTGTAAATTTGCGACAGTATGATCCAAGCGACCGCCCATGCCGCCGTAAATTTCAACTGCGTCAAAGCCCGACTCTACGGCGGTTTCCAGTGCCAGCTGAAGATCCGTATAGTCCTTTTCCGGATTGAATCGTTTGATTTCAATATCACCCGGAACCGGACTCATGATGGAATCAAAATCGCCCACCAGGATATCAGGTCGCAGTCCCAGCTTTACGGCGATATCGTATCCGCCGTCGGTGCAGAGGATATGGTGGTCGGGAGATATGCGGGATGATATATCCACTGGGTATTCCACATAAGAGGTGATGATGAGAAGCTTTTTCATTTTAATCAGTTCCTTTTCGATTATTACTTGCCTTCATTCATTATAAACTCTTGAAAAAGGACAGTGCAAGTTATATAATAAAGTTGATGCGAAAAAAAGTGACGAGGTGACGGAATGGAAGAGCAAATCAAAAAAGTTTTAAAGGACAAGGTGGATCCGATTCTGGCTGCCCATTACGGCGGCGCCGTTTTGACCAGACTTGAGAAGGATGTCGCATATGTGAGACTCACGGGAGCTTGTGCATCATGTCCGTCAGCGCAGCAGACCATCGAGGATGTGGTCAGAGCGGAAGTTCTCCAAAACGTGGAAGGCGTCAAAGACGTGATTTTGGACACTTCCGTCAGCGAAGATCTGCTTGACATGGCGAGAAAAATTTTGAATAAAGAGATCGACTGATTCCGAAGACAAATTGGTATAAAATTTGCATTATAATTAAATGGTTTATGATTTTCCCGCGGGACAATTCCGTGCCGTGGAAAATAAAAATAATTAAAGGAGTGATTTTAATATGTTAATGACAGGAGCTCAGTACATCGAAAGCTTGAGAAAGTTAAAGACCAGAGTTTATATGTTTGGTGAGAAGATCGACAATTGGGTGGACCACCCAATCATCCGACCATCAATCAACTGTGTTGCAGTAACATATGATCTGGCTCAGGATCCTCAGTATGCAGACCTTATGACTGCAAAATCGAGTTTGACTGGCGAAACGATCAATAGATTCGCACATCTTCACCAGAGTGCGGACGACCTGAGAAAAAAGGTCAAGATGCAGAGATTATGCGGACAGAAGACTGCTTCCTGCTTCCAGAGATGTGTAGGTATGGACGCATTCAACGCAGTATTCTCCACAACATTTGAAACAGACAAGAAATACGGAACTAAATATCATGAGAACTTCAAGAAGTTCCTGGAAAAGGTACAGAAGGAAGACCTGGTAGTAGACGGCGCAATGACCGACCCGAAGGGTGACAGAGGATTGGCTCCTCACGCTCAGAGAGATGCAGACCTGTTCGTACATATCGTAGAGAGAAGAGACGACGGTATCGTAGTAAGAGGCGCTAAGTGCCACCAGACCGGTTCCATCAACTCCCACTGGCACATCATCATGCCGACTCAGGCAATGAGAGAAGAAGACAAAGACTATGCAGTATCCTTTGCATGTCCTTCAGATGCTGACGGACTTTACATGGTATACGGCAGACAGTCCTGCGATACCAGAAAGCTGGAAGACGGCGCTGACGTTGACCTGGGCAATAAGCAGTTCGGCGGACAGGAAGCCCTGGTAGTATTTGACGACGTATTCATCCCTAACGAGTACATTTTCCAGGCCGGAGAATATGACTTCGCAGGAATGATGGTAGAGAGATTCGCAGGATATCACAGACAGTCCTACGGTGGATGCAAAGTGGGCGTTGGCGACGTTCTCATCGGAGCTGCTGCTCTGGCTGCTGAATACAACGGCGCACAGAAGGCTTCCCACGTTAAGGATAAGCTCATCGAAATGACACACCTGAACGAGACGCTTTATTGCTGCGGTATCGCATGCTCCGCTGAAGGATATGCTACCGAGGCAGGTAACTATCAGATAGATCTGCTGCTGGCAAATGTCTGCAAGCAGAACGTAACCAGATTCCCTTACGAGATCGTAAGACTGGCAGAAGACATCGCAGGCGGACTGATGGTAACCATGCCGTCGGAAACAGACTTCAAGTCCGACCTGAAGGTTGGCAGAAACGGCGAGACCATCGGAGAAATCTGCAACAAGTACTTTGCTGCTTCTCCTGCATGCACGACGGAAGAGAGAATGAGAGTTCTCAGATTCCTGGAAAACATCTGTCTGGGTGCTTCCGCAGTAGGATACAGAACAGAGTCCATGCACGGTGCAGGTTCACCACAGGCTCAGAGAATCATGATCTCAAGACAGGGCAACATCGAAGGCAAGAAAGAGCTTGCTAAGGCAATCGCAGGAATTAAATAGTTCAGTCTTGAATGTAACAGTTACTCGTGACTAGAAAATTTGAGGCCGCTTTGTAGCCCAAAGCGGTCTCATTGATTAATCAGACGTATGAGAGGACATTATGAAGTGTGGAGTTAGATTTTGCGGAGGCTGTAATCCCAGATACGATCGGGGGAAGGCCTATGAAGAAATTAAAAACAAGATCAAAAGCGTTGATTTTCTTCATGCCGTTGAAGACGACAGGTATGATTGTCTCCTGGTAATAGGAGGCTGCACCAATTGCTGTGCTTCATACGACCAGTTTGATGTCAAAGGCGATGTATTGAAAATGTGGGATCAAGACCACATTGGCAAGATAGAAAAAAACTTTTCGGCATTTCAGGATTGCAAAACGGAGGATGATAACAAATGAATTGGAAAGAAATTTACGAAGGCAGAAAATGCTCTGCCGATGAAGCTATGAAGCTCATCAAGACAGGAGACAGAGTCCTGTTTGCCCATGCTGTCGCCGAACCGGCGCTGCTGGTAGACGCCATGGTAGCAAACAAACATCTGTACAAGGATATTACCGTATCCCACATGGTTACCCTGGGCAAGGGAGAATATTCCCTGCCGGAGAATCACGACACCTTTACATTTGAGGGATGGTTCACCAGCCCTTCGACGAGAAAGTCCATATCCCAGGGACACGGCGAATTCGTTCCCGTATTCTTCCATCAGGTGCCGGAGTACATAAGAAGAGGCGTTTTCCATGAGGACGTGCTGCTGGTTACCGTATCGGAGCCGGACGATCACGGATACTGCTGCGTCGGAGTTTCTTCCGACTACACCATGCAGGCCATCAAGTCCTGCAGGACGGTCATCGCAGAGGTAAACGATCAGGTTCCTGTAGTATTCGGAGATACATTCGTACACGTGAGCGAAATCGATGCTTTCGTAGAAAATTCACATCCGCTTTATGAAAGCAAGCCTGCCAAGATCGGTCCGGTTGAAGAAGCCATCGGTAAGAACTGCGCTTCTCTCATCGAAGACGGATCCACGCTGCAGCTTGGTATCGGAGCTATTCCTGATGCTGTACTTTCACAGCTGGGTGACAAGAAGAACCTGGGAATCCACTCTGAGATGATTTCCGACGGCGTTGTGGACCTTTATGAAAAGGGCGCAATCGATTGCAGCCAGAAGGGCATCGACGAAGGCAAAATGGTGGTTACCTTCTTGATGGGTACCAAGAAGCTGTATGATTTCTGTGACAAGAATCCGATGGTACAGATGAGGACCGTTGACTACGTAAATCACCCTGAGGTGGTTGCCAAGCTGTCCAATCTGGTATGCATCAACGCCTGCGTGCAGGTGGACTTCATGGGTCAGATCGTATCCGAGTGCATCGGGACCATGCAGATTTCCGGCGTTGGCGGACAGGTTGACTTCGTAAGAGGCGCTGCCATGGCTCACGATGGAAAGGCAAAGGCCATCATCGCCATGCCGTCCGTAACCGTTAAGAAGGATGGAAGCATGATCTCCAAGGTCGTTCCGTTCATCGATCACGGCGCTGCCGTTACCACTTCCAGATGCGACGCCGACTACATCATCACGGAATACGGTATCGCAGAGATGAAGGGAAGAACGCTGAAAGACAGGGCAAGACAGCTTATCAACATCGCACACCCTGATTTCAGAGACGAGCTGAAGAAACAGTTTAAAGAACGGTTCAATGATGAATTCTAATTCACCCCGGTGAATCACTCGTATATATTCAAGCTGATTAAGAAAAGAGGTAAATTATGCAAGCATTAAGAGTAGTACCTGCAATCCATTACTTTGACACGTTCAAAGACTTCAACGATGAATTTAAGCTGGGCAAGGGCGACCTGCTGGTAACCAACCAGTGGATGTATGATCCGTATGTAAAGCCGCTGGGAATTGACATTCCTGTAATTTTCCAGGAAAAGTACGGCAAGGGCGAGCCTTCCGATGAAATGATGGACGCCATGAAGAAGGATATGGACCAGTATGATTATGACAGGATCATCGCATTCGGCGGCGGCACCATCGTTGACATCTGCAAAGTGCTGGCGCTGGATATCCCGACAAAGGCTCTTGACCTTTACACGGGAGATGTTGCTCCTAAGAGGATCAAGGATCTGATCGTTGTTCCGACTACATGCGGAACCGGTTCTGAAGTTACCAACGTAGCCATCGCAGAGCTGAAGGCACTGCACACCAAGAAGGGTATCGCTGTAGAAGAGACTTATGCGCATACGGCTGTTCTTATTCCGGAATCTCTTCAGGGACTTCCTGACTACGTATTCGCAACCAGCTCCATCGATGCACTGATCCACGCTATCGAAAGCTATTTGTCGCCGAAGGCTTCTCCGTTTACCGAGATGTATTCACTGGAAGCCATCAAGATCATCATGAACGGATACCAGAAGATCCTGGCAAAGGGTGGAAACACGGCAGAAAACAGGAAAGAATTCCTGAAAGACTTCCTGCTGGCTTCCAACTATGCGGGAATCGCATTCGGTAACGCCGGCTGTGCTGCAGTTCACGCACTGTCATACTCCATCGGCGCTGCGTTCCACGTACCGCACGGTGAAGCAAACTATCAGTTCTTCACGGAAGTGTTCAAGATGTACATGAGAAAGGATCCGAACGGTAAGATCGTTCAGGCCAACCAGATCTTCGCTGACATTCTGGGCTGCGATGCTGCCAACGTATACGATGAACTGGAAAAGGTTCTGAATCAGTTGATCGCTAAGAAGCCGTTGAGAGAGTACGGCATGACTGAGGCTCAGATCGACGAGTTCACCAAGTCTACCGTTGACAATCAGCAGAGATTGCTGGGGAACAATTATGTGTTCCTGACGGATGACGAGATTCGAGAGATCTTCGCAAATCTGTACTAGAGTTTGGCAAATAGCAAGTAATAAAAGCCCGCAGGGGTAAAAATAGACTGGCAAAGCCCCATAGAATTCTGCCTGTGATGTCCTCGCTGCTCCTGCTGACGCATTCTGCGTCGCAGCTGCGGATTACACAGGCAAAACACTATGGGGCTTTTGTGTCTGGAATACATTGTCGGAGCCCCCTGCGGGCTTTTTCTTATTCGGATTTCTAAATCTCAGCGGTACAGTGCAGAATTGAGAAGATTGTTATATGCATAGGCGGTGGGTTTTTTGGGTGTTTTTCGAAGATTGGGTGGGGTTCGGTTGACGCTGGGGCGG
>JAUNBU010000108.1 GCA_030526925.1 Bacillota bacterium
GTCCGAGCAAAACGTACACCTCTGTCATTTTCAGCAGCAGCGACATGGCAGAAGGCGAGACCTATACGGTATGCGTCAATGGCTCTTCGGTAGGGACCGTGACTCTTTCGTCTGTTTCCACCACCTCCGGCAGCTCTGCCACCACCCGCGGCGGCATGGGCGGCGGAGGCGGCCCGATGCCATAAATCAGCATTCTTCTTCTCATATATAGAAACACCCACAGGCGGCTTGTCAAAATCCGTTCCTGCGGGTGTTTCTTGTCTCGTCATCTTTTGCTGTAGATTTTCACACTACTACGTATAACAACTTATGCTTTTCTATTTCTATAAACATTTCCGGTATGCCTTGAATTTTACGATACGCAGTGCCGCACCAGCGCATCATCGAGTACATCCAGCATCATCAAGATCTTGTACTCGTTCTTCGCCATCGGGTGGCAGTCTCTGCGAGCCAGCTGCTTCGCTTCGTCAATGACCTTCTTATCGAGCCGTTTGCCGATCAAAAATTCCTCCACATGATATAGTCTCACCGGAATCGGAGCTACTGCTCCCAGCACCAGACGCACATCTTTCACCACGCCCTGCTGTATATCAAAGCTGCTTGCCAGCGATACGGTGGCAAAGTCTATGGCATTACGCACCCTTCTCTTGTCGTAATGGCTTTCTCCCACCAAACGAGGCAGGCGAATTTCCTTCACCAGTTCTCCCTCGTGCAGCACATCCTCTGCACGCAATTCTGAAGCCAAAAGTTCCTCAGCCTTGAGAGTTCTTTCGGTGGTCACGAGCTCCGCATCCGCCATGATCAAAACCGGCGCCAGGTCAGAAGGGCTTACAGCATAGCAGCCACAGTTCATACAGCGCATGGCCTCCTGCAAAGCTTCCTCCTCAGAATAGGACAGACGGTCTTCCTTTGTCAGGGTACGCTCAGCCACCGGCAGTTCTGCCAGCTTCTTTTCCTCCGTCTGTTCAGCCCCGGTCGTATCGAATTTCAGAAATCCTGCCTGCTTATATACCGGCTTGACCTCTGTCACTCCCAAAGTGCTGTTCATCGAAGCTGCGGCGGAACGTCCCGCACGGATCGCACGGATTGCCAGGTCGGGTCCTGTCACCGCATCGCCTCCTGCAAAGAAGCCTTCCTCTCTCGTCCTGCCAGATTCTATATCTGCATCGATCAAGCCACGGGCGGTCTTCAGCTGATTGGCAAGTTTTTCGCCCAAAAAGCTTACATCCACCTTCTGTCCTGTAGCAAGGATAATAAAATCCGAGGAAAATGTCATGCGGTCACTCTCATCATAAGCCGGTGCGAAGCGTCCATTTTCATCCCGCACGGAAACACAGCGTTTCGCCTCCAGGCCGCAGACCTTGCCCTTTTCGTCCAGGATTCGTTCCAATCCCCAGCCGTTATAGATGGCAACTCCTTCTTCCTCAGCCATAGCCACTTCTTCCGGAGAGGCAGGCATTTCTTCCCGCTGCTCCAGGCAGACCAGCTTGACACTTTTAGCACCTAAACGTCTGGCGGTCAGCGCTACGTCCATGGCTACGTTACCTCCGCCGCAGACCAGCACATCCTCGCCTATAGCCTTCTTCAAATACGTATTGACTTCCACCAGGAAATCCAGCCCAAATTCAGTAAGATTTTCTCCGTCCACGCCCAGGATAGGCTGAGACCACGCACCCGTACCGAAGTATACCACATCGTTTTGGGCTTTTATTTCTTCTACGGTCATATCACGACCCACAGTAGTATTCATGACAAAGCGCACGCCCATTATATCCCGGAGGGCATCACAGAATCCATCTACTATGCTCTTAGGCAGACGATAGTGAGGAATACCGTAACGCATCACCCCGCCGGGCTTTTCATGAGCATCATAGATCGTGACCTGATGCCCTGCCTGCCTGAGATAGAAGGCAGCAGACAGACCGCCCGGTCCGGCGCCGATCACAGCGCAGCGCTTTCCACTGTCTGCAGTCGGCGGAGCGTAGAAGGCTTCCTTATGCTCCAAGACGTAGTCGCCCAGGGAACGCTCCACCGCCGGGATATTTACAGCATCGCCGTAGGTGCGCTGACTACAGCTGTCCTTGCACAGATGCGGGCAGATACGGCTGGTCAGCATAGGCATAGGATTGTACTGAAAGAAGATTTCAGCAGCCCCTTGCCAGTCGCCGGCTCGAAGCCTTTCCATATAGGCAGGGATATCCGTTCCTGCAGGGCAGGCGCTCTGACAGCCATCACTGCCGCATACCGGCATACCGCCGAAGATAGAATGATATCGGTTTTCCCCGACGATGGCATAACAGGCAGCGCCTCCTTTACGCCTACAGGTGATACGTTCACCCACGGAATTAGGATAGCGATAGTACCAGCAGCGAATATCCTGACATAGATTTCCGCCGACGGTAGCCGTATTTCTGATCAGAGGTGAAGCCACGGAATAGGCCGCCTCTGCCAACGCCGTCAAAGAGCTTTTTACATCCGGGCTCTCCGCTACATTCCTCAGTTTCGCATTTGCACCTATGACCAGATTCTCCTTCTCTGTACGGATATAGTCTGAATCGGGAATGCTCTTCAAATTAACAACGGTTTCAGGATAGGACGGCAGCAGCTCGTCTTTATATGTGCCCAGCAGATCCGTACCGCCTGCCATCGCCTCTGCCTGCCCCTGAGCTTCCTGCAGCAGCTGACTTGCCTGTTCGTAGCTGTCTGCATTTATATGTTCAAAATGTTTCATTACTTCTCCTCCTTCTTCAGTTTTCCCATGGCTCGCAGCACAACGTCCGGCGTGCACGGATACTCCTTGATCTCGTGTCCGATAGCATTGGATACTGCCATCAATATGGCGGACGGTCCCGGCGATCCGGTTATCTCTCCGAATCCCAGAGCGTGGAAAGACTCGGTATTGAACTGCCCCTCCAGTATCACGGAATCAAACGGCGGAAATTCATTGAAGGTACGCCATTTATAGTCGATCATGTTGCTGGTCATAAAGCGCCCCAGCTTCTGATCCATGACCATTTCTTCAAACAGCGCTGTATCGGCACCAGCCGCACCAAAGGACCCTTCCGCCTGCATACGTACATTGACCGGATCTATGATCTGACCCACGTCAGTACCTGCCATGGCGTGAATCAGTTTAGCCTCTCCTGTCTCCAGATTGACCTCTACTTCTGCCAGGTAAAGCATGAAGTTAGGCTTGTCGAAGTTCTGCTCGTAAACCCCCAGGCCGATGATGGTCTTCTCTACGGTGCCGAAAACCTCCAGCCACGGCATGGAGTTCTTTTCCTTGTTTCTCTTCTGAAAAACGGTGAAGTTCTCCGTGTCCAGCTCCTCCACGTCGATATTCATCAGCTCAGACGCCCTCTGCAAAAGCTTACGCTTGGCATCTCTGGCTGCCCTGACTGCGCATGTCCCCATGGTGATAGTGCCTCTGGAGCCGATCATGCCTGCATCATAGCCTGTGCCGTGGGTGTCGGGATCTACCACCTGCACTCCCTCAAAAGGCACGTTCATCACTTCGGCTACCATCTTCTGGACGGCGTGGCGCTGATTGCCGCCGGTCTCACCTATGCACATTTCAACGGTGACGCTGCCAAAAGGATGCAGCTTGACGATGCCCTCCGTAGGGTCTTCGCCGATGTCCGCATTACCGTGGACGCCTACGCCTACGCCGCGGGCGCACTTTCCATCAGGGCTCACCCAGGATGGAGTTTCCCATCCCTTCCACTTGTTCTTCCAGTCAAAGGCCTCGGCAGTCGCATCGAATGCCGGTGTAAAATCTACAGAACGCACGTCCCACCATTTATTGTCACGCCAGATGTAGCGGTCGCCTTCGCGGACGAAGTTCTTTTTGAACACCTCCAACGGATCCATATTGGCTTTTCGTATGGCCGTGCAAACCAGCGGGATCATGGCGCTCTTCAGTTCCTGTCCGCCAAATCCTCGAATAGGCGCCTGGGAGCTGTGGTTGGTTGCCACCAGAACCGTATCAAGATCCCAGTTCTTGCACTTTCCACAAAAGGCCTGTGCCTCGCCAAGGCCGACGGCCGTCATGGCCTGCGCATATGTAGAAGACATGCCGGAGTCTATGTACCACATACCCTGAACGGCATTGATGATGCCATCCTCAGTGATGCCTATCTTGCCGCGCATACGGCTGCCCTCACGCAGCTCGAAGCTGAGCAGATGGTCGGTACGATCCATCATCAGTTTGACCGGACGACCGGTGACCTTTGCCAAGGCGACACACTGCAAAGCCAAGTGCGGTATCTTCTGCTTGGAGCCGTAAGATCCTCCTGCATGACAACCGATCACTCGGACAGTGCTGCCCGGAATAGAATCCTCCAGGTCTATCTTCATCAGATGCGGGCATCCGCCGTTATAGTAGAGCTTGATAGCGTTTTTTCCCGTCCATTCGGCTATGACGCCGGGGCTTTCCGGCGGCAGAGGATGAGGCAGCATGTCGTAACGGAAATATCCCTCCGCCACGTATTTGGATTCTTCAAACGCCTCCTCTACATTGCCCAGGTGTATCTCGTTAAACGGTTCACGGCTAAAAGTCGTGATTTTTGGTATCACATTGCCGGGAAATTCTTCGTACAACTGCGGCGCATCCGGTTTTAACGCTTCCTCACAGTCCAGTACGAAAGGCAGCTGTTCATATTCCACCTTTATCAATGCCATGGCTTCATTGGCGATCTGCAGGCTGTCCGCCGCAACCAAGGCCACGGAATCACCGACCATACGCAGGTGATTATCGACGATCTTTCGGTGCTTCGGCAGGCCGCTTTTCCAATCAGGTGCATTCTTATAGGTGATGACTGCCCGTACTCCCGGCAGCGCTTCCGCCTGACTTGTATCTATATCGGTGATCATCGCATGGGGATGCGGACATGCCAGCACTCTGCCGTAGAGCATATTGCTGATCTGCAAATCGTCGATGAACGGTCTCCGCCCGCTGATCACTTCGCGTCCATCCGTTCGCACCACGTGTTTTCCTATGAATTTATAATTATTATCACTCATATTATGCTTCTCCTTTCATACGCTCCACCGCGTCCTTGACTGCCGTCACTACCTGGTACTGGCTGATACAGCGGCAGTAATTCCCGGACAATGCCTCTTTGATCTGATCCTCCGTCGGATCTGGATTTTTATCCAGCAACGCCTGAGCAGACATGACGATCCCCGGCGTGCAAAATCCGCACTGGAAGGCGTTGTTGTCTACAAATGATTGCTGTAGCGTGTTCAGCTCGCCTGTCTTCTGGTCCTCCAGGCCTTCGATGGTGGTAACGCATTTCCCGTCGCAGTCGGCGGTCAGCACCATACAGGAAGCCACCGCATCGCCGTCCATGATCACCGTGCAATTGCCGCAGGCCCCATGGTTACAGCCTTCCTTGGTCCCGGTCAGATGCAGCCGGTTGCGCAATGTATCCAGCAGCGTTTCTTCCGGCTTGACACAGCCTTCCTCCGTTCCAATAAAAAATCTTCTTTCTACTCCGTTAATGCAGAGCGATATTCTTTCTGTATCCATATTTCCTCCTTTACACAATTTGATAGCTTTTTCACAATGTTACACCTCTATCATAAATCTTTCCCCGCTGTTGGGAAGCTGTCAACGACACTATTGCAGCAATCTTACGTTGGTAGCAATTGTTACAATTCTTTATGTAAAGGCTTATGTAAAGGCCAGGGCAAGGGCAAAAGGCTTTGTAAAGGCGTGCAAAAGGCTAAGGGCTTGATGCGGCAGCCTAAAAAAGAGCACAAAAAAACAGCCCTCCGCGGGGGAAAGCTGCTTAAAGCCGCGCTGTTATTCCAGAGACTTGATATATTCCTGCAGCAATTCGGCGCTACGGATACAGTAGTTTCCGTTTATCTGCTCCAGGAACGCACCTCGCAGGTTTCTGAAAATCCGAGTGACCGTCACCCGGTTGACGCCTAGAATATCTGCCACCATCTGCTGAGAAATCCGCTCAGTGATCATGATCTTGCCGTCATACGGTTTGCCGTAATGCTCCATGAATATCTGCAGCAGCTTGCACACCTGCCATTCAGTGTTCTTCTGAGTCGAGACGCGTATCATTTCCATGTTGGAAAGGAACTTCACAGATTGATATTTGCAAAAGTTCAGCATCTCATCGTAATCCTTCAGTGTGCGTTTCAGGTCGCATTTGCTGATTCGCAGCAGCTTGGCCGATGTCAGGCTACGAAACATCACATGAGCCGGTTTGTCGAACAGCACACATTCCTCCAGGAAAAGCGAACCCTTTTCGAAAATATTAAACACCCTCTGATTGCCGTTCAGCGTCAGATCGTAACAGATGATGCGTCCATTCTTCACCAGATAACAGTAATCGGGGACTTGGTCCAATTCGTTGAAGGCGAAGTCTGCCGGCACATCTATCTCTACACCGGACAGGGAAAGCTCTCCCGCCCCGGTAGGCAGAAAGTGCATTTGAAACAGAGATTCCGTATCTTTTTGTGAATCATAAGTCATGGCAAACCTCCCGCAATCGTTCTGAATATATATTCAGTTTACCATATCAGACCACCCAAGTCAAAACACAGGGCGGCAGAATTCTAACCAATTCTAATCAAATTCTATTCAGCGGCCAATGTTTTTTACATTTTTTTACTGTAATATATTGACTTATGATTATGCTTGTGATATACTTCCTATAATTAGAATTAATGGTAATTAGTGCTAAACGAAAAGACATAACACGAATCTAGTACAAACAATGAAAGGGGTATCACAATGAAAAAGGCATATCATGATTACAGTTTTACCAACGATTTCGTTTTTTCCACAGTTATGAAGGATCCTTTGCTTTGTCGGCAGGTACTGGAGAGGATACTTGACAAGCCGATAGAAGAACTCCGTGTCGTAGAGCCTTTGTACGGTGTAAGACGGGTGGACCCAAAGGATAAGAACAAAGAAAATTCTCAAGCTGATCCACAGGGAAAATCCCAAGATGAGTCCCAGGTAGAATCCCAGAAGACCATGGACTTTGACGTATTTTGCCGGGGAGTGCGGCTGGACATCCTGTTCAAAGGAGAGACAACATGGTATAACATCGAAATGCAGTGTGGCAAATACTATGACATTCCGCTGCGCTCCAGATACTACGGAAGCCATATGGATATGGAACAACTCCCAAAGGGCGGGAAGTACACCCAATTGAAGACTACATATGTCATATTCATCTGTACCTTCGATCTATACGGTCTGAACGAGCCTGTTTACTTTTTTGAGA
>JAUNBU010000109.1 GCA_030526925.1 Bacillota bacterium
CGAACCAGTTGACGGTCACGTCGGGGATGATGTCCACCTTGGCGTTGTTCAGCTCTGCGATCTTAGGCAGGACTACGCTGGAGCCGTCTGTCTGCACGCCGCTTTCCAGGAACTTCGGTATGTCCTTCAGAAATTCCTCCACGGGGATCTTTTCGTCCGTATCGTGTCCGCCCACGTCTATCCCCACCAGTGAAACGAATTTCACCTCCGGGTGATCTCGCAGCGTCTTCTCGATTATTTCCGGACTGTGATCCTCCGGCGGGATGCGAAACAACATTTTCTCCAGGTCATATGAAATCATGTTTTGGTCTCCTTCATTCTCAGTAATTACGGTTTTATTTGCGGTTAAAAACAGTCAGAACACCCCCGTCACCTGCATCTGTCGATGGCGTCGGGAATGTCCTGAACAATCATCTATTTAACGTCTTAGTCGCCCAGCTGGTTCAAGTATTCCTGCAGTTCAGCAAGGTATTCTCCGTATTTCGCCCAATCTCCGTCCTGTACCGCTTCCTGAGCATTGTTGAATGCTTCCTGAGCTCTCTGGATGAGTTCGGACTGACTCAAGGATTCGGTGCCACCGCTCTCTTCCTGGGATGCGGCTGCATCGTCGCTTCCCGGGCTTTCCTCGGCGCTTCCCTCACCAAACAGGGAATTGAGCGCTTCTGCCAGTGTGGTTTCATAAGCGATCCTGTCACCGTAGGCAACGATTACCCTCTTGACTTCCGGTATGCTGGAATTGGTCGCCTCCAGATAAACCGGTTCGATATACAGCAGGGAATCCTCGATAGGAACCACGAACATGTTACCTCTGCTGTAGTTGGATCCTGCAGAACTCCACAGTGAGAAGTCCTGAGAAATCTGGGTATTCTGGTCGATCTGCGCTTCTATCTGCATCGGACCGTAAACCACCTTGCTCTTCGGCATCTGGTAGAGTACCATCTCGCCGTAGTTATCTCCGTCGCTTCGCGCCACCAGAAGTCCTGTCAGGTTCATCTTATCCTTAGGTGTGAACGGGATGGAGTTTACAAACTCTGCACTTTCCTCGCCCGGCAGCTTCATGATGTAGTAATTGGCTGTCATAGGCTGTTCCTTAGTGCCGTAGATCTCGTTGGAGATCTGCCACAGGTCCTCGTTCTGGTAGAATACCTTCACGTCGTTCATGTGATATCTCTGATAGATGCTCGCCTGTATGTTGAGCAGCGTGTTCGGGTATCGGATGTGTGCCTGGATCTCATCCGGCATCTCGTCCAGATCCTTGAACAGGTCAGGGTATATCTTCTTGAAGGTCTGTGCCATCGGATCCGTATCATCTACGATGTAGTAGTTGGTGGTTCCGTTGTAGGCATCTATTACTACCTTGATGGAGTTTCTGATATAGTTGGTCATGCTGTCTTCACTGTACGGCTCCGAATAAGGATACATATCCGTATAGGTGTACGCATCGATGATCCAGTACAGCTTGCCGTTCTCAGTGATCATATAAGGGTCGCTGTCGTATTCCAGATACGGCATGATCTCCTGAACCCTCGTCGCGATGTTTCTGTTTATCAGTATCTTGGAATCGCTCTTGATATTGCCGGATACAAGCATTTTAAGACTCTTCTCCCTTACAGCGAACATCAGTCTGTTGAGCGGATTAAGCTCAATACCCGCATCGCCCTCGTACATGGCGTACTTGTTGCTGTTGCCGTCAGGATAGTCGAATTCTTCCTCGGATGTGTTGACCAGAACGTAGTTGTTGGTCAGTTCTCCGAAATATGTCTCCGGTCTGGTGATGTCGATCTCTTCTACAGTGGAAACAGGCGGGATGCTGTCGATGAGCACATCCGGCTGCCCGCTGGCCGTTATCTTATCAACTCTGGAAAGGGTGATACCGTATCCGTGAGTGTATTTCAAGTGCTGGTTGAGCCAGGTATCGCTGATCTTTTCCTCATCGATCTCTCTCGCCGACAGGAACGTCTGGGTGTATTCCCCGTTGATCATATATCTGTCTACATCCACGTCGTTAAAGGTGTAGTACTGTCTGATACTCTGAGTCTGGTTATAAAAAGTCTTGGCAGGTGCATAGTCGTTGATTCTGATGTTGGAGATGGTCTCCATGTTGTTGCTGATGTCCTCGCTGCTCAGGTCGTTGCTCGCAGCGAAGTCCTTCATATCTACTGAGTCAAGCCCGTAAGCGTACTGGGTGTACTCTATGTTGCGCTCCAGATACTTGCTTTCTTTGTTGATTTCATCAGGCGTTACTACCAGGTTCTGCACCAGAAGTGCAGCGCCTGTTCCCACCAGACCTACTATGATCATAAGGATCGGGGTCACAACGGCAGGCTTGACCTTCTTCTTGATGATGCCGAAGGCAAATAAGATGGCTGCGATGACCGACAGCACCATGATGATGTTATACATCCACAGGGTAACATTGACGTCGGTGAAACCGGCTCCGTATACGGCTCCCGTGCTTCCGAAGAGCAGGTTGTACCTTCTCAGGAAGAAGTTGACACCTACCATCAGGAAGAAGAGAACTCCCACGATGATCAGCTGCTTCTGTGCGATGGAGATCAACAGCTTGAAGCTGCGGTCGTCGAACTGTTTTTTCTTCTTAGGCGCTCTTGCCTGGAACGGTGATTTGCCGCCTGTAAAGGATTTGGCGAACTTACCGAACATATCGTTGATGCCGCCTGCACCTCCCATGCCCTGACCGAAGCCGCTTCCGTCGTATCTGTCTTCGTCCGGTTCTTCGTATTCTTCTTCCTCAGGCGCCTCTTCAAAGAGCTGCGGCGTCCTGACCGAAAGGAGGATCACGTAGTACAGGATGGTAAGCACGGCAAATGCGATCAAAAGCAGGATGATGATCTGGTTTACTTCCTCTATGAATCCCAGCTTGAACACATAGAATGAAATGTCCATATCGTAGAGCGGATCCTTGATATCGAAGTTGGTACTGTTGAAAAATTCCAGCGCCTTGAACCATACTCTGGTAACGGCGAAATATGTGGTGATGGCGCCAAAGAGGGCTGCCAATCCCCAGGAAATCAGGTTCAGCCGCTTGTGGTTGGTTTCTTCGTTGGATACGATCTTCTTGAAATATCCCCTCTTTAAGAATTTCAAGTAGATGTATGCCAGGAAGGTCACGATGACGAACACCGGAACTCCTATTTTAAGCTGCGTGAACAGTTTGGTGAAAAATACCGATACATAATCCAGTTCTTTGAACCAGAGGAAATCGGTAATAAACCCAATCAAGCTCACAAATAAAAGGATCACCAATAGAACTATTATGATGAGCCCTTTCATGCCTAGCTTTCGTTTTTTCTTTGCATTTTCCAAGATATTTTCCTCCTCATACTCTTACACATCATAGCAAGCTAACATTTTCATAACGAATTTTTTCTGAGCATACATGGAATATACTCTCTCTGTAGTAGTATCTCCAATAGTCTCCCTTACCCATACATAGTAACTGCTTCCGCCCTGCCTGATCTCTCCGATCTCCAGACGTGTGAACTCTCCCGACATGGGCTGATTCTTCAGTGCGGCGGTCTGACTGTAAAGATTGGACTCGCTGTCTATCATTTTGAGTACGCGTTCGTTTCCATTGTTCATCAGATTGACTCTGTTGGATTCAAAAGCGATGATTTGGCCTACAACCTCTTCGTCGTAGTACACAGGGTAGTTATCCTTATCTCTACCCCATTCGACTTGGGTCATAGGCTGTGATAGGACCAGGTCCGATACCTGTCCGTCCCTTTCCTGGTCGTAGCCCAGATCTGCGCTATATACTATACTCTTGATATTATTATTCTTGTTCTTGTTTTCCTGAGCTGTGATCAGGTCCGTCTTGTCTTCCATGGGCTCCGTTCTCACCTGTGCGGCGATCACGCTGTATTCCGTATCCTCACCTGTCACAAGCTGGATCACCTTATTGAGCTGGGTGTCGATAAATTCGGCTGCCTTGCTCTGCGGCGCCAGGAACTTGATGCCCATTCCTACCACCTCTACCACCAGCACGATGATCAGAATCACCAGGACCACCTTCAGGACGATGCGGCCCTTGCCGCTGCTCTTCTCTTCGTCTTCTCCGAAGTCAACGGCAGAGTTCTTTGACTTGCCCTTGCTATTGGCCTTGGCTTCCTTTGCCCGTTCCTTCTCGGCTCGTCTGTGCTCCTTGGCTCTCTGTTTCAGCTCTTTCTTCGACAGCTGGGATTCGTCTTCGTAAAAGTCATCGTCATAGAAATCGTCCATGACGTCTTCCTGTCCGCCTATCTCCTGCTGACTGTTGAGATAGTTGGCAGCTTCCTCCACTCCGTAGCTGTCAAAATCGTTGGACGGTGCGCTGCTTATAGCGCTGCTTGCCGGTGCAACGATGGTGTCAGCCAGCCCCGGATTGGTCTGTTCCGGCTGCTGCAGCTGATCCGGCTGGAATCCCTGTATGGTATCATCGATACTGCTGACGCTCTCAAACTGGCTGAGAAGGTCGTCAACGTCATCGCCCTGTCCTTCTTTGAAATCCATGGGTTGGGCTTCCGCAGCCTGTGCCGATTCTGCTCCGGCTGCCAGCCCTGCGGCTGCCACTCCTGCAGCTACTCCTGCAGCGGCTATTCCTGCTGCCGGCGCTGCTCCATGCCCGGTCTGTTCCGGCTCTGCTGCCGGCGCTCCGTTTTCCAGGCTGCTGAAGAAATCGTCGTCTTCATCTGTGATCTGGTCCACTATAGGTTCCTTGGACACCACCTTGGTGGCATCGTCCAGTCCTGCCATGATAGCGGCCTTATCCACGATCCTTGTGTCGCTCATATTGCTGCCGGACATCATGGTCTCTCTGCCTGTAACAGGTCGTTCAGGCTCCGGTGTTACCGGTGCTGCCGGCGGGATCGGCGCCGCCTCCGGCTGTGTCTGTACCGGCTGCCTTTCTGCCGGTGCCGGCTGTACCGGTGCCGAGGTTTCCTTTTCTGCCTGCTCCAGTTCAGCGAAATACGCATCCCTGGCTCTCGCCATTTCGTCTATCTGGTTTCTGGTCGCCTGATGGGCTTCCAGTACTTCTTTCTTTTCAGGTGCTGCTTCCGGCTGGATAGCTGCTCCGCCTCTCAAGCCTGCTACAGCTGCCTTGATCTTATCTTCCTCTTCCCTTCGCATCCTTGCGGTCTGCTCCAGGACTTTTCGCATTTCTTCCTCTGCTACAGCCTTGTTAGCCTCTCCGGAAAGCTTCTGTCTTTCCTGTTCAAGCTGCTTCTGAGCTGCCAAATCTGCCATCCGCTGCTGTTGCTGCTGTGCATTGAACCTGGCTTCTTCCTCTGCCGCCAGCTTGGCTTCCTGCTGTGCCCTGATCTTGGCTGCCTCCTGAGCTGCCTTCAAATCGGCTTCTGCTTTCAGGCGTGCCTCTTCGGCGGCTTTGATCCTGGCGATCTCTTCGGCTCTTCGCCTTGATTCTTCTTCAGCCTTTCGTCTAGCCTCCTCTTCAGCTCTCTGGCGTGCTTTCTCGGCGGCAATGGCTTCTTCTTCAGCTTTTCTCTGGGCGATGGCGGCAAGGCGCTGCGCCTCTTCCTCCGCCTTCTTCTGGGCTTCCGCTTCCAGTCTTGCCTTTTCTATAGCTGCAAGACGAGCTTCTTCTTCCATTTTTCTGGCTTGGCGCTCAGCTTCCTGAGCCTCAATTTTCTGCAAAACGTCGGACTCGAATTCCTTCGGCTGATATGGCTTGACTATGCCCTCCGATTCGAGAAAGGCTTCCATGGATGAATCCGCAGGTCTGGACTGAAATCTTTCGGACGCCAGAGATTCTGCCTGGGAAAGCTCATGCTCTATGGCATTGCCCGACTTCACTTTCTGATATTCCTGATTCAGCAGCTGCTGAAATTCTTCGTTTTTGCTGTTAAAGGTATAGAACTTGTCGATCCTGTCTGCCACGGAAAGCGGTTCTTCCGGCTGCTTCTGAGCAGGCTGGCTCTGACCGAACAGGCTGCTGTCCAGATTGGCGCCGGTAAAGGTCTCCGGCTGTGCAGGTTGTGTATGTACGCTTTCTGCCGGCGGCGGTGTGGTCCCAATACCGGGCGCAGGATCCGGAATCTGGCTTGGATCTGCGTTCCAGTCAAAGTTGATGTCTTCCGTCTTCCCTACCGTATCCCTGTCCGGATAATCTTCCACATTCCAGCGTATCCCTTCGATGACAGGTTTTCTTTCCGGCTCAGGTTCCTTGTTTCCTGCCGCTGCGCTCTGTCCTCCGGCAGGGACTGCGGTCACTGCAGGCGTCGGCTTTCGTGGCGGCGCCACACTCACCTCCGCAGGCTGACCGCAATAGCTGCAAAATTTAGCACCCTCTGCAATCTCTTTTCCGCAATTTTTACAATACATAAGCTCCTCCTCGTGGATTTCATTCTTTTATCAGCGTTTCCAGTTCCGTTGCTGTGTATTTTCTCCCGCTTCTGCCAACGTGGTAAATGCCCTCTTCTTCTGTCGGCTGTTCTTCACGGTCATTTATTTCTTCGTCAAAATCTAAATTTATCTCTGCGTATGTTATTTCTCTCTCAGGCGGCTTCTCTTCTTCGATTATCTGTCTGGCAAGCTCTATGTCCTGATCTATGCTGTACTCCGACGGGATCGGGGGATCGCCCGGCGGATCCGGTATGCCTGTCACCGCATCCGGTGTGCTTTGGGTCTCCTGCATGCCCCCGGTCACGCCCCACTCCGGCGTAGCCGGCTGGCTTTCTCCCGGAAAGGTCCGGCCCTGTCTGGTCTGCGTCTGCTCCTGGTAATGCAGTTCTTCCATATGGCGCTGTCTGTCGATTTGTTCTTCCCCGATGCGGGAAAGTTCGGACAACTGCTGCCCCATTTCATCCAGGTTGTATTCTATGGCTCTTATACTGTCTGTTCGTGTCCTGGATTCTCGTTTCCATACGATGAAGATTACAATGCACATAGTCGCAAAAAATGCCAGAGCAACAACAGCTATTATGTTCATCGTCGTCATGTGGTTTCTCCTAATATCAAGACAGCCTTCACAATTGCCATTTTGTTGCAAATCTATAAGTTCCTACAGTCTCATGTATTATACTATAATTGAAAACTAATTTCAAACATATATGCAAAAAAGGCGGTGATTCTCTTGATTTTAGAGAGGTTACCGCCTTTTTTCATCCATTTTCGCGTCGATGCTATGCGAAAACGGTAGTCAAATCAGTGGTCCTAGTAGCCGTATCTGTTGCTGGACTGATTCGACTGGTTGGACTGATTGCTC
>JAUNBU010000110.1 GCA_030526925.1 Bacillota bacterium
TCGTTGTGATCGCTGCTGTCAGTGTCGTCTTACCATGGTCTACGTGACCGATGGTCCCGATATTGATATGCGGCTTATTTCTTTCAAATTTCTGTTTTGCCATTTTCAATCCCTCCTACATGAAAATCAACCAAATGGAGCTGCTGAGCAGACTTGAACTGCCGAACCTCCTCATTACCAATGAGGTGCTCTACCGACTGAGCTACAGCAGCACACCAATCATTCCCTATGGTACTATATTTTATCGTCTCTGTCAACCATATTGCAACAGCTTTCAGAGACAAGTGCCATCGATTTTTTTACAAAAACCCCGCTTTTGCACGGTTTTATTTCCACAGATAGTCGATTATTTTTTTCTTGGTCCGCTGGATCGCATTGTCGATAGACTTGGCATTCCGCCCTAAGTCTTCTCCAATGGTCTCATAGTCTTTACCTTTCAGAAACTCATTGAGTACCTGCATTTCGAACCTGCTGAATATATTATCCCCGTTGTGCAGGATATAATATACGATATCCTTGATAATCAGCAATTCTTCAGGATTCGCCATGGCGCTGGTTCCCAGAGTATCCGCCAAAGTGACATCTTCATTCTCACGTTTTACCGGTTTGTTGAGTGAGACGGATGTGTTGAGCGCTTTGTGCTTGTCTCTGTCCGCCGTCCTGATGGCGCTGATGATCTGCCGGGTGATACAGATGCTGGCAAATGTCCCGAAGGATGCATCCTTGTCCACATCGTACTGCCGGATGGCCTTGAACAGCCCGATCATCCCTTCCTGCACCACATCTTCTTCGTCCGCTCCTACCATGAAGTACATCTGAGACTTCAGCCTCACCGTCTCCTTGTATTTCCTGATCAGCGTTTCCTCTGCATCCAGATCTCCACTCTGTGCCATGACTGCCAGCTGATCGTCGGAATATGTGCAATTATCGAGTTCCATTGTTCATCCTCTGCCTTACCACTTCATACATCAAGATGGATGCAGCATTGGCTGCATTCAACGACGAGATCCTTCCCATCATGGGGATGGAAACCACAAAATCGCATTTTTCTTTCACGAGCCTGCCGATGCCTTCGCCTTCACCGCCTATCACAAGCCCCAGGCTGCCCGTAAGATCCTGCTTGAAATAGTCGGGACCGCCCATATCGCAGGCGCCTATCCAAAGTCCCTTTGCTTTAAGCTGATCCAAAGTCGCTCCGATGTTGGTGACTCTGGCGCAGAGAATATGCTCCGCAGCTCCCGCTGAGGTCTTGGTCACCACTTCGGTGATCCCTACGGCTCGCCTCTTGGGAATGATGATCCCATGAGCCCCTGCGCATTCTGCCGTTCTCATGACGGCCCCCAGATTATGCGGATCTTCGACTCCATCCAGAATTATCACAAAAGGCGGCTCCTGCCTTTCCTCTGCCCGCTGCAGTATTTCCTCAACGCTGCAATATCGGTAATCGGATACCAGGGCTATGACCCCCTGGTGATTGGTTCCGCCTGCCTCTTTATCCATCCTGCTCCTGTCGCTGTAATAAAGGGGTATCTTCTTGTCCTTCGCCTTGGCGATGATCTGCCTGGCAGACCCCTCTGCACCCTTTACGACGGTTATCTTCTCTATTTCTCTTCCGGCCTTCAGCGCTTCCAGCACTGCGTTGCGGCCCGTTATTCTGTCTGACATATTATTATTTCCTGACGTATTTCAAAAATTGGTATGAAATGCCCTTTTCTTCCTGCATTTCGCTTCTCCAGGCGATCTCAAACTCGCTCTCTTCCAGCCTTGGGAAATAGGTATCCGCCTCGAAGCTGTCATAGATCCTGGTAATGTAAAAGGCACGGCAGCAGTCAAAAAACTCCCGGTATATCCCGGCGCCTCCGGCGATGAAAACGTCTTCCTCGTCAAAGGTCTTTACCTTTTCAAGAACCTCTTCTTTAGAATGGCACACTACAGCGCCCTCTGCCTCGTATGCCTTGTTTGCCGTAAGCACTATATTGGTCCTGCCCGGCAAAGGCTTTCCTCCCGGAAAGGATTCCAGGGTCTTTCGTCCCACGACGATCACCTTGCCCCAGGTCTTTTCTTTATAGTATTTCAGGTCTCCGGGCAGATGGACCAGAAGTCCGCCGTTACGCCCGATGGCCCAGTTTTCGTCTACTACTGCTATGGCGTTCATATTTTCCTCCGCCGGCGCAATACTGCGCCTCTGCTTATGCTGCCGCATCCTACCTCATCCTCCCTGCTGCCAAGCTAAATGGCGATAGGGATATTGGTGATCTGCGGGTTCTTCTGATAATCCTCGACTCTTATATCTGCAACCGTAAAATCGTAAAAGTCCTTCACATTCGGATTCAAACTGAACTTAGGCGCCGGATACTGTGGTCTTCCGATCATCTCTCTGATGATGTCCACATGCCTGTCGTAGATATGGGCATCTGCAATGACGTGGACCAGTTCTCCTGCCTTCAGTCCTGTAACCTGTGCCAGCATATGAAGCAGCACCGAATACTGGACCACGTTCCAATTGTTGGCCGCCAGGATGTCCTGAGACCGCTGGTTGAGGATCCCGTTGAGCCGGTCCCCCGTCACGTTGAAGGTCATACTGTATGCGCAGGGCTCCAGCCCCATCTCCATCAGATCGTCGAATTTATATATGTTTGTCATTATCCTTCTGGAATAGGGCGTGTTCTTCAGCTGCCAGATCACGTTGTCCACCTGATCCATCTCTCCATGAGGGAACTTGTATTTCACTCCCAGCTGATAGCCGTATGCCTTACCGATAGAACCGTTCTCATCAGCCCATTCATCCCAGATGCTGCTGTTTAAGTCCTTGATATTGTTGGATTTTTTCTGCCAGATCCACAGCATCTCGTCCACTGCCGACTTGATGGCGGTCGGTCGCAATGTAAGCGCAGGAAATTCTTCCTGCAAGTCGTATCTGTTGACTATGCCGAACCTCTTGATGGTATGGGCAGGCGTCCCGTCCTCCCATCTGGCACGGACCTGCTGACCCTCGCTTGAAAATCCCTTTTCCAAAATCTCCTCACACATGTTGACGAAGAGCTTATCCGCTTTGCTCATGGTTTCCTCCCGCTTTCCGGCTCGCGCCGAATATTTCACGCATCACAAAATGATGTATTTTATGACGATGCCGATAAGTCCCAGCACGATAACGACGACACATGCCTTTTCCATAGGATTCAGGTTCTTCAGGCCCTTAGGCGATCCGCCCTCCGCTTCCTGCCGCTGCCTGTTTTCCTTGTCGTACTCCCGATTTGTCTTGTAGTAATCCGTAAAGAAATCACGTGTTTTGTTTCTTGTTTTTTTCTTTTTCTTTTTTTTCGCTTCGTTCTGCTTATCTGCCATGATCGTTTCCCCGTTATTTTCCTATGGTTTCTATGGCGCGCTCCAGCAGCCACTCGAGCCGCTCTCTTTCCTCCGATAAATATAAATACCCTACCAGCGCTTCAAAGGCAGTCGCCCACTTATATGTCACCGGATCGGCGTTCTTGGCTCTGGTGGCAGACTTCCTGTTTCTTGCCCGCTTCACCAGCGCTTGCTCCTGCTCCGTCAGCTCCTCGAAAATAGTCTTAATGATCGCCGCCTGTGCCGAAGCATTGACGAATCTCACCGACATGCGGTGCAGCTTGTTGACGTTGTAAGAGCCTTTTGACAGAATGTGCTCTCTGACCGCCTGCTCGTAGACCGCATCTCCCATGTATGCCAGCGCCGTAGTATTGATCTTCTTTACATCATCTGCTTTCATGGTCTTTATTCTTTGATTATCTGGACGCCCTGCGGAGTGTCCTTCAAGGTTATGCCCTTCTCCTTTAGCAGATCTCTGATTTCGTCAGCTCTTGCAAAGTTCTTGGCTTTTCGGGCTTCCTGGCGTTCGTCTACCAACGCTTGAATCTCATCGTCCACAGTCTCGTCTTCTTCCTTCTGCAAAAGGCCTACCACCGTCGCCAACTCCATGAGCAGCTCCAGGCAGCCTTCAGCAAATTCTTTGCCGGCGCCGTCCTTTACCGCCGTATTGATAGCCGTGATCAGCTCAAAAATGGCGGAAATGGCGTCCGCCGTGTTCAGGTCGTCCTCCATGGCGTCGATGAATTCCTGTCTGTATTTATCGTAGCTTGCCAGCAGCTGCTTCTCCTCGTCTGTCATATCACCGGAGCCGTTGGCTATAAGGTGTTTCAGGGTTTCCTTGGCTGTTTCCATACGCCCCAGACCCGCCTTAGCCTGCTCCATCAGAGCGTCGCTGAAGTTGATAGGGCTTCGGTAGTGTCCCGAAAGCAGGAAGAAGCGCATCACTTCCCCATCGTATTCCTTCAGTATATCTCTCACCGTGAAGAAGTTGCCCTTGGATTTAGACATCTTCTCGTTGTCGATGGTGATATATCCGTTATGCATCCAATAGTTGGCGAAAGGCGCTCCATTGCAGCACTCCGACTGAGCGATCTCATTTTCGTGATGCGGGAACTGGAGATCCTGTCCGCCGGCGTGGATGTCGATGGTATCTCCCAGGTGCTTCTTGGACATGGCAGAGCATTCGATATGCCAGCCGGGCCTTCCCTTGCCCCAAGGGCTGTCCCATGCGATCTCGTCATCCTCTTTCTGAGCCTTCCAAAGTGCAAAGTCCAAAGGGTCCTCTTTTATCTCGTCTACGGCTATTCGTGCGCCCGATTCCAGATCCTCTATATTCTGCTTGGACAGCTTACCGTATTCCGGGAATTTTCTCGTGGAAAAGTACACGTCTCCGTTGACCTCGTAGGCGTACCCCTTGTCCACAAGGGTGTTTACGAAGTCTACGATCTCCGGAATGTGCTCCGAAACCTTAGGGTGCACGTCTGCCTTCCTCACGTTGAGGGCTGCTGCATCCTTATAGTATTCTTCGATATATTTCTCGCTGACCTGCTGTGCCGTCAGCTTTTCTTCTCTGGCTCTGTTGATGATCTTATCGTCCACATCGGTAAAGTTCTGCACGAATTTCACCTTGTACCCTCTGTACTCCAGATATCTTCTCAAGGTGTCGAAGACTACGAAAGGTCTGGCGTTACCGATATGAAAAAAGTTGTATACGGTAGGTCCGCATACGTAGATCTTGACAACGCCCTCTTCTATGGGCTTCAGTTCTTCTTTTTTTCTCGTAAGTGTATTATATACTTTCATTCTGTTCCTCCGATTGATGTTCTTGTGCGCTTTCTGCCAGCCGTTTTTGTTTCAGCTGTGCTGCCCGCTCCCCGTAGATAGGATTGAGTTTTCCTGATTCCATTTCCCTGGCGATATTCTCATACTGACAGTCTTCCTTACACTGGATCCTGGATTCTTCTTCAAATTTGGCTTTGAGCAGCTGCTCCATCTCTACCACACGTCTTCTGAGACATTCCAGCTCTACGGCTACAGGATCCGGCAGGTCCACCTGGTTCAGATCGGAAGTAGGCTTGCCGCCCCTTCTGACTATGGTCCCCGGGATCCCCACTACGGTACAGCCGTCGGGGACCTCCTTCAGCACCACGGAGCCCGCGCCGATCTTTACATCGTTGCCGACCTTAAATGGTCCTAAGACCTTGGCTCCCGTGCTGATGACAACCCGGTCTCCGATGGTAGGATGCCGCTTGCCCGTGTCCTTTCCCGTACCTCCCAGGGTCACTCCCTGATAGATGGTAACATCGTCTCCGATCTCCGTAGTCTCTCCTATTATGACCGCCATGCCGTGGTCTATGAAGCATCGTCTGCCGATAGTGGCTCCCGGATGGATCTCGATCCCGGTGAACCATCTTGTCAGCTGTGAAATGATTCTGGCAAGCAGCTTCAGATGATGCTTGTAAAGCCAGTGAGCCGGCTTATGCCAGATAAGCGACCATATCCCCGGATAACACAAGAGCACCTCGAAGCTGTTTCTTGCTGCCGGGTCCTGCTCCAGTACGGTCTTGATATCTTCTCTCACATCTCTGAAAAACGCCATATTATCATCCTTCTATTTCTGTTTTAACGCTTTGCTAAATCTAAAAAGCGGGTAGCTATACCCGCTCTTTATAATATCATATCTATTCTTCAGAAGCAATGTCGGTTCCTTAAAAATCAAGAAAATTCACCGGGTCTCTGCAGGTTTTGTTGACGATCACTTCAAAGTGGAGATGTGGACCTGTGGAATTGCCTGTAGAACCTACCAGTGCGATCCGCTGCCCTCTGCCGACGGTCTGCCCCTGCGTCACCAGCAGCTTGCTGCAATGGGCGTAATAGGTTTGCATACCGTTACCGTGGTCTATCTTAACGATGTTGCCGTACGTGCCTCCCCATCCGGAGAAATAAACCACCCCGCCGTCCGCTGCATAGATGCTGCTTCCCTGAGCCAGCGCCAGGTCGATGCCTCTGTGCAGCCTCCCCCAGCGCTGTCCGAAGCCGGAAGTGATCCTGACCGTATCCACAGGTACACGCAGCTTGCCATAGCTTGCCGCAGGATCGTAGGAAATACCTTCTTCCCCGTAAGCTTCCTCACCTCCGCCATATCCGTCGTATTCCTTGATGCCTGTCAGTATTACCTTGTTCTCCGCTTCTTCCAGGATCTCTTCATCTACCACTTCTTCCGCAACGGACTGGCCGTTTTCCCTGATGACGCGTTTGGTAACCTCCTTGGTTCCTTCCTCTCCTTCCTCTTCAACCTTCATTTCTCCTACGTAAAGCTCCGCAGTCGTCTTAAATTCTTCTTCGAACTCCACCGGCTGTTCCTCCACAGCCTCCTCTGTGGTAATGACGGTCAAATAGCCGTCTCCGCCGTTGCCTTTTGTGATTTTCTTCTTCGCCTCTGCTGTCGTCAGAATCTCCGGAGGCTCATCTCCGTGCTTTAGCTCCATTTTCTCAGCTTCTACAGCTTCCTTGACTTCCACATCCAGAACCAGGCTGTCTTCACCCTGATAGGTTCGTATCACCTGATCCAAGGTTTTTTCGGCAGTTTCCCTGGATTCTACCAGGGCTACCTTTTCTCCGTCGATGGTAATGTACCACGGCGGCGTTATTACACTCCCGTCTGCCAATACGACCGGAATCTCCTTCTCTCCGGATGCGAATACCGTTCCTGCGATAATGGATACCGCCATCAACAGTGTGCATCCCAGCGCCAATAGTATCTTCACCCTACTGGGGACGGGGTCCGCTTTTCTGTTCGTGTAATCCTTATTCATTTTTTTCTTTCCTTTGCGATTTTTTCCCTCCCGGGAATAGTTTCCGTAACTATGATTCCCA
>JAUNBU010000111.1 GCA_030526925.1 Bacillota bacterium
GCAGCTTTTGCAGCCGCGCACCCATTTCCTTTTTAAGAAAAAACACCATAGCCGCACCCAGGGTAGTTCCTAGCAGCGGCAGTGAAAGCCCAATCGCTAATGTAGTAATATCCGTCATTTTTCCATCCTCCTATCTCGCTTGCGCCGGCTCGTTGCCGTAAGCGTACCACGGCGCCGGAATTTTTTCAAGAGATGATGCTCCCTTTGTCACATACCCTTCACGAAAAAGTGTTATAACAATACTCATGACAAATGGGTCATAAACACTTCACAAAACAGGGAGGTGTCTGGCGCAGAAATGCGTCAGCATTAGGTACATGAGTGAACTGATGAAAAACAAAAGATCCACGAAGATCCTTCTCCTCACTTTGGGAGCTGTTGCTGTCATACTGGCGGCGGGACTTCTGGTCATGCACGTTCTCGGCGACAGGGAAGCCTCTGCTGCCGGAAGCGCCGATTCCATAACAGTAGAAGCATTGTCAATAGACGATTCCAAGAGCTACGCCAAAGAGCTGTTGGAATGTAAGGTGGACGACGTCAACGATACGGCCGCCGTGGCGAAGCTGTTCGACGCCATGAAGCTGGAAGAAGTGACGGGAGAGTATACGGTCACCATCTCCGCGGGCGAAGAAGCCCAGGTCTTGTCGCTGACCCTGACCAAGCCTGTAGCGCAGGCAGACAAAGAAACCTTCGACGCCAACATGCAGCTTTGCGCACAACAGATGCTGGCGCTGATCCCGCAGGTGGGAGAAGTCCAGTGGAACTATTCAGTCCTTTCGGACAGCGCCAAGGAAGAAGCGGTCAGCGTTTCCCTGGATGAAGCAGGAGCCACCAAAGAGCTGGGCAAAAACGTAAAGAACTACGGCAATTCCGCAGGCAAACTGCAGAAGCTTTTGGAGAAACAGGCGTCATGAAAATAGGGATCATCATAGCATGCATAGTCGCAGCCATAATTTTGGCTGCGATTTTTATCGGAAATTATTTCGTCAACTTCGGCCTCGCCCGAAGAAAAGAGCTGAGCAGGCACATCAAAGCGGAGATCCCGGATCATCTGCTAGATGAAGAGCGCTTCATGGAAAGGGCAGAGGATGCGGCGGCGCTCAACCATATGCAGGCGTTGCTGGACGTTGACAAGTGGAAGCGGTCTATATCCATGGAAAAGGTCAGCGTTCTCTCCCGCGACGACCTGCGCCTTATAGGAAATCTGTATGGAAGGGGCATAACTCCGGAGGGAGAGACAGTTTCAAAAAGTGTTTCGGAGGGCGAGACGATGCCGGAAGGCCGCTTGCTGAACGGTACGGACAGTGGGCGATCCGGCCAACCGACGAAAGGTCCGATCGATGATTTCTCAGGCGACACGTCAGGTCGCCGATGGGTCATTCTGATCCACGGCTACCAGGGCAAAAAAGAAGAGATGGAGCCCTTCGCCATGGAGTACTGCAAGAGAGGCTACCGTGCCCTTTGCATAGATCTCAGGAGCCACGGGGAAAGCCAGGGCAAGTTCGTGGGCATGGGTTATCTGGACGGGCAGGATATGCGGTGTTGGATGGAGGAGATCATCCGGCGCGACCCGGATGCCGCCATCGTGCTTCACGGACACTCTATGGGAGGCAGCACTGTGGTGACCGCCTGCGGCATGGAGCCGCCCGCAAGCTTAAAAGCAGCTGTTGCCGACTGTCCCTTTTCATCCACCCTGGGTATGTTCAAAAAACAACTGAAGGCGTGGTTCGGTCTGCCCGCATTCCCTGTTTTGCATCTGGCACGGCTCATGTTCCGGCTGCGTGGGGGCTACCCGCTGAAGGAGGCCGAAGCCGGAAGGTTCGCCTGCAAAATCAGAACGCCTATCCTTTACATACACGGCAGCGAAGATAAGTTCGTCCCGACGGAAATGTCCCGCCGGATGTACGAGGACACCCAGGCGCCTAAAGAGCTTTGCATCATCGAAGGCGCCGCCCACGTCCAGTCCCAGGACACCGACCCCGAGCGATACTACCGGACCGTGTTCGACTTTCTGGAACGATACGTGTAAGCCGGCAAGCGCAGACGTAGACGCATGGGGCGATGCGTGTGAGGCAGCAAGCGCACAGAGGTCCTGGCGGCAGGCGGCGGACGATGCGGATTTGCTCCGCATAGCCCCCTCGCTGCCTCTGTGCACTTAGGATTGCATCTCACTTTTTCTTGGAATCCCAAAATCCCAAAATTTTCCTTGAAATTGATTTGACATTGCGGGGGAATGTGGTATACTGTATTTAACCAAAAAAGCTAGGAGATATATGTCTTCCACCAAAAACTAAAATCCCAGAGCGGCTACTCTGGGATTTTATTTGGGCTAGTTGTCTTCTTTATGACTGTCTAACCACTTGCATATGTAGTGACCACCCACATTTGCCATAACAGCCACGAGTAAAGCTAGAAAATATTCTATGTCTGCCACCCCCTTTCTGTTGCCAGAATAGGTGAGACAACGCAGTAATTATACCATAATCTTCTAGTATATGCAATAAAATACATTATTTTCTTTTATTACCGAATTGACAATGATACTCATTGTATACGGCTACTGTATGCGGTGTTTCATTTACAACCTTCCTTTCCGGTACTTAAACAGGCGATGCGGGTTTGTGGATTTGCTTCGCATATCCCCTTGACAAGAACATAGCAGCGGCGTTATAATGACAATGCGGTTAGAAATAACTAACCGCATATTTTAGGCACATGGGTTAGTAAAGACTAACCACAGCGCAGGGGCTTCCCTCGGCACAACAAATAGATCGATCCACAAGGAGGTATTATTTTGAAAAAACGATCCAATCTGTCCCGGCTCCTTGAACACGCCGGAAACTTCAGATACCTGACCATCGCCTCATGGGTGCTGTCGGCTGTCAGCGCATTGCTGGCGCTGGTGCCCTTCATCTACATCTGGCTGATCCTCGAGGAAGTTCTGGAAGTCGCACCAAACTTCAGCCAGGCACAGAACCTGGTACACAACGGCTGGATGGCGGTGCTCTTTGCCGTTCTTTCCATGCTGGTGTACATCGCAGGTCTCATGTGCTCCCACATCGCCGCCTTCCGCGTCGCCACCAACCTGCGGAGCAGCACCATGCATCATATCGTTACGCTGCCCCTGGGATTTATGGACACCTTCGGCAGCGGCAAGATGCGAAAAATCGTCAACGAATCCAGCGGCGCCACGGAGAATTACCTGGCCCACCAGCTGCCCGATAAAGCAGGCGCCATCGCCACGCCCATCGGCCTTTTGATCATGCTCCTGGCCTTCGACTGGCGGCTGGGAGTCCTGAGCCTCGTTCCCGTAGGGCTGGCATTTCTCATCATGATGTGCATGACAGGTGCAAGCATGCAGCGGAAGATGAACGAATATCAGAATGCCCTGGGTGACATGTCCAACGAAGCGGTGGAATACGTGCGGGGCATACCCGTAGTCAAAACCTTCGGCCAGACCGTCTTTACATTCAAGCGATTCAAAGCATCCATCGACAGATACAAGGAGTGGGTCATCGCCTACACCAAAGAGCTTCGACTGCCCATGATGTTCTACACCACAGCAGTCAACGGCGTCTTTGCATTCCTCATCGCAGGCGCATTGTTCCTGGCAGGCGGCGGCGTTTCCGGCAACGTCAGCAGCCAATTTCTGCTGAATCTGATTTTTTACATCATCATCACCCCCGTCATTTCCGTCACCCTGACCAAAATCATGTTCGCCAGCGAAAACGCCATGATCGTGGACGACGCCCTGCGGCGAATCGACAGCATCCTGGAAATGGAACCGCTAAAAGAAACGAAAGCGCCGGAGCGCCCGAAAGACTTTTCCATATCCCTGAAGGACGTGAGCTTTAGCTACGGCGGCGGCACCAATGCGGTGGACGGAGTTTCTCTGGAAATTCCCCAGGGCAAGACCATCGCTCTGGTTGGCCCGTCCGGCGGCGGCAAGACCACCCTGGCGTCCCTGATTTCCCGTTTCTTTGATGTAAAGGCAGGGAGCATCAAAATCGGCGGGGTGGACATTTGCGACATCCCGAAGAAAGAGCTGATGGATACGGTGTCCTTCGTGTTCCAGGAGAGCAAGCTGCTGAAGACTTCCATCCTGGAAAACGTGGCGATGGGCAGGCAGGACGCTACGCGCCAGGAGATCGTGCAGGCTCTGGAAGCGGCACAGTGCATGGACATCATCCAAAAGATGCCCGATGGCGTTGACACGGTGGTGGGCACCAAAGGCGTCTACCTTTCCGGCGGTGAGCAGCAGCGGGTCGCCATCGCCAGAGTCATGCTGAAGAACGCCCCTATCGTGATTTTGGATGAAGCTACAGCATTCGCAGATCCGGACAACGAAGCCCGGGTCCAGGCTGCCTTCCGCCAATTGGCAAAGGAAAAGACGGTCATCATGATCGCCCACCGGCTGTCTACCGTAACGAAAGCCGATGAAATCGTTGTACTGGATCAAGGCAAAATCGTCCAGCAAGGGACCCACGAAAGCCTTCTGGCAGAAGGCGGGCTGTACGGAGATATGTGGGAGAACTACCGGACTTCCGTCAAATGGAAGGTTGGAAAGGAGAGGATCGCATGATAACCAAATTACAGAGAACATTCGCCTTGTCGGAGCAGGGAGCCAAGGATCTGGTCAAGGGCTGCTTGGCCTGCGTCCTGCAAAATCTTTCCTTCATGTTTCCCGTAGGGCTGCTGTTTTTCCTCGTCAGCGATTTGCTGGAGGGAAGACCGTTAAATATGGCATTTTACATAGGCGGGAGTCTGATATGCCTGTTGCTGATTTTCCTGGTGACCTTTTTTCAATACAATGCGACCTACTTCGCCACGTACATCGAAAGCGGCGTCAGACGGATATCCCTGGCGGAAAAGCTGAGAAAGATTCCTCTTTCTTTCTTCGGAAAGAAGGATCTGGCGGACCTGACCAGCACCATCATGGCAGACTGTACCTACCTGGAGCAGTCATTTTCCCATTACGTGCCGGAGCTGTTCGGCTCCATCATTTCCACAGTCATCATCGCCATCAGCCTGTTTTTCTTCGACTGGAGGATGTCGCTGGCAGCTCTGTGGGTACTGCCCATTTCCTTTGCCATCGTCTATTTTTCCGCTAAGGTCCAGGAAAGGCTGAGTCGAAAGCAGATGGACGCTAAAATGGCGTGTGCCGACGGGATACAGGAATGCCTGGAGACGGTGCAGGATCTGCGTTCCAACAACGCAGAAGAGGCGTACATGAAGGGTCTGGACAGGAAGATCAAGGCCGTGGAAAGGCGTGCTGTCATCAGCGAGTTCGGCACTGCTATCTTCGTGGTTTCGGCGTCCCTGATCCTCAAGCTGGGCATCGCTACGGTGGCGCTGGCAGGGGCCTTTTTCCTGGCGGACGGCAGCCTGACCGTGGCGGTCTTCTTCATGTATCTGTTGGTGGTGTCAAGGCTGTACGACCCGCTCCAGGCAGCGTTGCAAAATCTGGCTGCTGTCATTTCCACCAGGACCAACATTGGCAGGATGAACGAGATTTTTGACCATTCTATTCAGGAAGGGACCAAAGACTTCTCGCCGTCCGGCTGCGACATCGTCTTCGACAGGGTGGGCTTCGCCTATAATGAGGACGAGACAGTTTTGCAGGAGGTTTCCTTTACTGCAAAGCAAGGAGAAGTAACGGCGCTCGTAGGTCCTTCCGGCGGCGGCAAGACCACGGTTTCCCGGCTGGCTGCCCGCTTCTGGGACATCGACAGAGGGACCATAACCCTGGGCGGTCAGGACATCTCACGCATCGACCCGGAGACGCTCCTTTCCATGTACTCCATCGTTTTCCAGGACGTGACCCTCTTTAACAATACGGTCATGGAAAACATCCGCATCGGCAGGCGTGATGCTACCGATGAAGAGGTGCTGGCTGCCGCAAAAGCTGCCTGCTGCGATCAGTTCGTTTCGGAGCTGCCTCTGGGCTACGACACCATGATCGGAGAAAACGGGACTACATTGTCCGGCGGTGAGCGTCAGCGGATATCCATCGCCAGAGCGCTTTTGAAGGACGCGCCGATTATTTTGCTGGACGAAGCGACGGCTTCATTGGATGTGGAAAACGAGACGCTGATCCAGGAGGCTCTTTCCCGTCTCATCAAGGACAAGACGGTGCTCATCATCGCCCACAGGATGCGGACCGTGGCGGGAGCCGACAAGATAGTGGTGCTGGAAGAAGGCAAGGTCGCCGAGCAGGGCACGCCGGAGGCTCTTTTGCAAAGGGACGGCATCTATCGGAACATGGTCCGGCTGCAGCAGGCGGTGTAAGGAAGGCTGGTAAAGCGGTTTCATTTAAGGGCAGGTCGTGGTATAATAGACGCATAGATTTTGATACGGATAATGCGTTTATCAAGTCGCTCACGAGGAGAAGAAAGCATGACCGAACAGGAAATCCTTGCTTTATTGCACAGGGCGCACGACAGCATCAGACAACTGAACAAAAGAGAAAGCCTTCGCCTTATGAACCGGGCGGAGGCAGAGATTCGCATCCTTATGGAAAGGGCTTCTGCGGCTCAGCCTGCCGTTCGGGCTGAGGTTGGACCCGGGGTTTCCGAAAATCCCACGGCCGGTCACCTTCTGGGCGAGTGGTATCTGCTGGCATCCATGTCGGAAATCCGGGACATGGGCCGTAGACATCAGCTTCTGGAGGAAGCCGCCCGGTTGCTCGACGGACCGTCACGTGTCATTCCCCGGGGAGCAGCTGTGTTCGGCGACTTTTGCGATGTATTTTCCATGTGCAACACCAGACCGGGACATGCCGTCGCAAACGGCGCCAAGCTAGCTGAAATAGTGAAGCTGTTTTATAAGCTGACCGGCGGCGGAACGGGCGCCGATGTATGCTACCACGCCCAGCTGGAATACTACCGGGGCGATTTAATAAACGCCCGCAGACTGGCAAAGGAAGCCTTTTCCATGGCAGAGCAGAACGGGCAGAAACTGACCGCCTTGTGCGCAGCCGAAGTGCTTGCCAATATCGGCAAACACGAGATGGACTTGGATTTATGGCGCTTTGCGGCAGGATACATACGGAAGGCGGCAGACCTTGATGCGCCGGAAATTGACGGAGAGCCGGATGCAGGCTCGCTTGACGTGCCAGGCACATTTGCTTTTACATACGA
>JAUNBU010000112.1:0-2736 GCA_030526925.1 Bacillota bacterium
ACGGAAAGGCTGTTGCTGCAGTTCCGGATCAGTCCCGTGGCTTCGTTGCGCCATACCAGCATCCCTACATGAGTATTGGTGCTATTTTCTACGGTCTCCTTCCTGCCGTCGCCCACAATGCTGCATCCGTCTATGGTTCCGGCATTGGAGTTCACCAGATAGCAGGCTGTCCGGTGGTCGCCGCTTACCTCCAGGTTCAAATCCTTGACCACGCCCGATTCTCCCACTCGTTCAAAAAAGCCGCTAAGCGGAACATAGCTGATGGTATGCCCATTGCCGTCAAAGACGCCGGTAAAACCCTCCTCTGTAGTTTCCCCGAACAAGTGGCTAAGGCTGCCGACGGATATATCCGCAGTCAGCTTGTAATGTGCGCTGTTATATTTCTCTGCGCTGTCTTCTTTGCTCGCCAGCTCCAGGTAATCCTTCAAGTCCTGCTCACTGGAAATCAAGTACGGATTCTCCTCGTCGGATTCGCCCTTGTCCGCCGGCTTGAAGTCAGCCCTAAAAGTACATTTCTGATATGGCATCCGGAATGTAAAGGTGTAGCTGCCGTCTTCGTTCTGCTGTTTCAACGTCAGGCTTTCTTCATTGGCAAGGTCTACGCTCTCTCCGTTTGCCATGACGGCCCGCAGATTGTCGAGGGCAGCGCCTTCCTTCAGGGTCAGGGTCAATGTCAGCTCTGTCCCTGCTTCCACCTTGTTGTTGATCTCTTTTCCTTCGCTGTCGGTCACCGCCAGCGTTCCCCTGTTGTCGGAAAGCTTCACCCATACATCGGATTTTTCTTTGGTGTTTTTGTTGCCCACCAGCAGGTTGTACACCTTATCAGTGCTGGTGTATCCTTCTGCAAAATTCATCTTCACCCTGGCGCTTTCGGTGTGGGTAGGAGTGATTTTGGTGCTGCACCATCTGGCATCCACATGAAAGTTCCAGTTCCACAAGTCCTCAGTTCCGCCAAAGTCCAATTCGCGTGTGACCACATACGAAACATTTCCGGACGGCAATTTGTCCAGATTTCCCATATTCACGAAGTAATTGGTCAAGTCATAACCTGAGCCGTTGTACGCATTGGTATTGATTACAGGCAGAACGCCTGTGTAATCCTCAGGTGCGGTGTACGATCCGTCTGCTGTCCTCTGAAGGTTGTAAAAATCCTGACTGGGACCATAGGTAGGTTTGCCACCCAGGTTGCTCTTCAGCAGATATGCATTGTCCCGGACGTTGTTGGCAACCCCCTTGCCGTCAATATCCTTCAGTAACAGATAAGGCGTTCCGTTGACGCCTACCCGATAAAAATCCATATTCTCTCTGGAATTGACAGCTTCCGTCGTATAGCTTTTATAAACCGGAATTATTAAGTACTTCCATTCATTGAACCAAAAGCTGTGTTCCCCGCTGGACTGATATACCATTTCCTTGGTGACCTCCGTATCGTAAGGTCGCATCAGATCCGCCACATAGTCGTCGCACTGTTGGGAAATATCACTGAGCGCATTGATGGACAGGTTCATTACCTTAGCATAGTTGTCAGCGTTCTTTTTCATCTGAGTCGCCACCGCATCATCATCCAGATTGTCTGCGTTGATAGCGTACTGATAATCGTACCATGTGCGAGCCACGCGCATCATCATTTCGTAGGTACGGGCACAGTTGTTGGCTGCCGTTACCATCCCATCGTATTTCTGATGATCGAAAGGCATGGAAAGGTCAAAGGTGGTCCAGGCCTCGTACATATAGGTGGTCTCTCTGTTTTTCGTCCCCTTGTTGTAGTTTCCATCCTTGTCGGGATTGGCTTTATCGCTGGGATAATACTTGCACGTCATGGAAACCATGCTTTCCAAAATATCCTTATCGCTGTTGAAGTCGCCCTTCAGGTCTGCCATCAGCCTGGTCATAAATTCGGAGTCATTGAAATATTCCTCCAGCTCTTCCTTAGCAGCGTTCATGTTGATGCGGGCGCTGTCTTCCCCGGTCCCATCCAGCACCGCTTGAGAGTATGTGTCTGCCGCATTGATATAGTTTTCATAGGTATCCATGATAGCAGAATAGCTGACGTAGTAGCCGTTGATCCTGGACTGCATCTGCTGGAAATTTTCCGAGGTCTGATAATACTGGATGCTGTACAGTGTGTCGGTGATATGGCTGTCGATGTTATCCAGCTGACCTTGGATTTCCTTTAATTCCGCCATGATTTTCCTGGAAGAGTCCTGAGCATATCCTGCAAAGAGCAGGTTGTCGGTAGCTGTAATGAATTTGCAAACGTCCTTTAGGGCTTCATTCTCCGTGTTGTCGGACAAATAGCCGATAGATGACAGAAATTCTGCATTAAGAATACTGAATGTTGCATCTAACGCTTTAGAAACCGCCCAATCCACAATAACATTACCATGGCTTTCATCCGTGCGAGCCATCAGGCTCCCACAGACGGAGGTTATTGCGAAGATAACTGCCATAGCGACAGCCGCCATCTTTTTTCTCATGGTGATGCTCCCTCTCATGATGCCTCCTCCTCTCCTGTCTTGATTCCTCCTGTTTCATCCGTCTCTATGGTCTGGTAATCGCTGAAGTCCGGGAAGTCTATCTGCAAGCCTTGGTTTACGGCAGTCACGTCGATCCTTATCTTGCAGGTGGTTTTCGTTGCGTTCTTTCCCTTTCCTGTTGTAAAGCTGTATTTGACCTCCAGGGCTTGGACGTTTCCGTCCGGACCGGTTTCGATCGCCATGCGTATCTTGCTGAACT
>JAUNBU010000112.1:2836-7062 GCA_030526925.1 Bacillota bacterium
TCTTTGCTGATGACAAGCCCTATCATGGTATTGTCCCCGTTTTGCTCCACGGTGGCTTCCGTCAGCTGACCTTTCTTCACTCCCTCAAGCACCGCCTGCAAAGAAGGCGCCCCAAGCTGCGCCAAGGTGGCGTTTTCCATCATCCATTGGGTCTCCTCGGAGTGGAAATATCCGTTGCCCTCCTGAAGATAGGCTGTTGCCTCCTGCGAAGCGCCGTCCTGGGTCTGCTCTATCGAAAGCTGTGCGCTTTCCTCACCATCTTCCCCGAAGATCACCTGTGCCGTCCCCGTGGCTTCCGTCCGGGAAAAGGTTTCCCCTTTGTTGTCGGTTAGCTCTGTGTCGGCTGTCCAGCTGAACTGTATGTCCTCCAGATCGCGTGCGACCGCCCTGACTTCCTTTACCTGGCTCCACGCCTCATCGTCTACGTTCACTTGAGACGATTGTCCGTTGCCGCAGGCGGTCAAAGCCCCCAGCAGCAGGAAGGCAGAGAGCAGGCAGATGAACTTCTTCCCGCTTTTTCTTCTGTTTTTCACGCCTTGGTCGCTCCTTCTCATGCAAATTCCTCCTTCTGTCACGATTCCCGATTATTTTCACTTTGCTACGTCCGGTACGGATTTTGTTACATTTTTCCTGTTATAGTTACATTCTACGACGGAGTATGGTAAAATTAAATCATACGGTATGAGGAAATCTCAAAAGAATTTCCATCTTTTGCCGATTTATGACAGGGGAGTATGAGGTTTTTGTCGATTGATTGGTCAAATGCGTGCGCGATTCCTAATACGGTATTAGAAATCGCCGGACAGGGAGGTCCATATGAAATCACAGGAAGAACGATCCGAATTGCTGTTTCTCAATGAAAAGTTCGCACCTGCCATGCTGCCGGAAATCTACGCGCCGCGGCAAAAGCTGATGGAACGCTTCGAAGAAGCGACCAAAAACCCGTTCATCTACGTGGGAGCGCCTGCGGGGAGCGGCAAGACCGTTTCCACCCGCCTTTGGCTGGACACCTGCGGCAGGCGTGCCGTCTGGATCGGTCTGGATCAATACGACGACACCCTTGCCGTCTTTTACAAACAGCTGGCAACGGGTCTCTTTTCCCTGCAACCGGCAAACGAAAACATGAAGAAGATCCTGTCAAGCCCGTCCTTTTCCGCATCCCCCGTGGAGCATACCATCCGGCTGCTCTCGGAGTTTGCCTGGGAGGATGAGCAGTACGCTCTGATCCTGGACGACATGCACTTGCTGAAAAACCGTGAGATCTTCAAGTCTTTGCCCGCCGTCCTGCGGCGGCTCCCCCACGCCTTCGTGACCCTGATCCTTTCCCGCAGCCGGCTTCCGGAGGAATTTAGAGCCCTGATGAAAGACCCGTCCCAAAGCCTGATACTGCCGGAGGACCTGCGCTTTACGCGAGAGGAAATACACCGATACTTCAACAGTCTGGGGCGATTCCTGACGCCGGAGGAGTCCAGCTTCGCCTATCAAGTGACGGAGGGCTGGGCGCTGGGCGTCAATGCGGTTGCCAAATCGGGGCAGCTGGCTCCCAGCTCCGGCAACATCTTCACCGATTATTTTGAGACCCATATCTGGAACACCTGGGACAGAGGATTGCAGGATTTCTGCCTGCGGACCGCCGTGGTGGATGAGTTCAATCCCCAGCTTGCGGCAGCCCTTTCGGGACGGGAAGACACAGCCTCGATTTTGGAAGAGCTTTCACGGACCAACACCTTCCTCAGCTGCCTGCACGAAGACGTTTACCGCTACCACCACCTGTTTCTGGATTTTCTGCGGGAAAAGCTGCAAGCCTGGGAAATGGCTCTGAGCGACCTTTACAAGACGGCTGCCAACTATTACAAAGAGCAGCAGGACTATTCCCGTGCCCTGCGGTTCTGGCTGGACAGCGGCGATTACAAGGGAATCGACAGCTTTCTCTACTTATTTTTGTTTGAAAACAACCGAGGCATCATCTCGGAGTACGTGGATTTTCTCAGGACCTTTTTCGTCAGAGACTTTCCTGAAAAGGCCTTCGATGTTTCGCCGCCGCTTCACATCCTATTCGCATGGTACACCTATCTGACCAGCCAGCGAGAGGAATTCGAGCGCCACATGGACGCCGTGTACCGAAATCTGCCACGTATCGCTCTGGCGGATTCCAGATTCATGGAGTACGCCATTCTGGCTTACAGCGTGGATCACCGGACAAGCATACTGACGAAAATAAAGAAGTTCCAGAGCTTCGGTCGCTACGTGAAGCGTTTCACCCCGGAGGGACTGGCGACCAACATCGCTTCCTTTACGCACAACCTGCCCTACATGCACCGCTCCAATCTTGATTACTCGGACCTGGCGCTGGAGGAAGACAGCATGGAGCGTCTTGAGGGAAATTTTGCCATGCTGCTGGGCGACGAATGGCCCTATATCAAGACAGGCATCCCCGCCTGCTTCGCATACGAACGAAATCAATTACAGCAGGCCCTCTCTGGTATCGAGGGAGCGCGAGCCCTCATGTCGGACCGTAACAAAATAGAAGGTCGCCTGTGCGTGGAGATTTTGCGGCACAGCATTCTCTGGCAGATGGGGCGCCAACGAGAGGCGGAGGATGTGATGGCGCAGCTGGCGGTGACGGTGGAAGCGGAAGCCCAGTTTTTTCACGCCAATTTCAAGGCATACCAGACGAAGCTACAGCTGATGGACGGAGACCGGGAAGCTGCAAAAAGCTGGCTGGATCAGTATTTCGTAGTTGAAACGGATCACATTGAATTTTTCAAGGTCTTCCAGCACTTCACGACGGCGCGGGCCTATATGATCCTGGGGAAAAAGGAACAGGCCCTCAGGTATTTGCAGACGCTGCTTCGGTTCGGGGAGGAGTTCAACAGGCCCCTTGATACGGGTGAGGCAGGCGCGCTGCTGGCGGCTTTTTACTGGGCGCAGGGGGAAAAGGAACAAGCGCTGGACGTCTTGCAAAAGGCACTTGAGACGCTGCAGCCTTATGGATTTTTCCGGTGCGTGGCGGACGAAGGGGCGTTGGTTCTGCCGGTGCTGAAACGGCTGCTGAAAAAGATGGAAAAGGGCGCCTACGAGGGGCCGCTGACCCGTGCCTACGTCAACGAAGCGGCGCTTGCCGCTCATAGCTTTTCCAAATCCCATAAAGGTATCGCCTGGGCGTCGGCGCAAAAAGAAAAGCCTGTCCGCCTTTCCAGGCAGCAGGCTCACATGCTGAGTCTTCTGGCGCAGGGGTATAGGAATGCTGAGATCGCGGAGCTGACGGGGCTGAAGATCCCCACCATCAAGAGCCATACTTCCATCGCTTACCGCAAACTTGGTGTCAACAACGCCATGGATGCGGTGCTCAAAGCGCGAGAGCTGGGGCTGATTGAGTGAGGGGCGACTGCTATGCTGGTGAAGTACGTTGAAGAAAGGAGCAAGGCGCATCGTGGAGATATGGACAAATATCCCGATTATGAAAGCTTTGTGGTTGATAAGCTGCGGGAAGCAGATATGATGGCCGCCGAAGATCCGGTGAGGTATACACATGACGAAGTGTTTCAGGAGGCAAGGAGGATCATCGATGAATCACGTAAAAAATCTGGTTTATAGCCGTCGGAAGCTGTTAACCTGACAGCTTCTTATAGATTTCATAGTCTTCGTCTTTGAATACGTTGAAGATGACTTTTTCTATGGAGCAGGTTTCGGCGGCGTCCCACTCGGCGAAAAAGGATTTTACGGTCTGTATGGCGATTTTTGCAGCTTTTTCCTGTGGGAAACGGAATTCGCCTGTGGAAATACAGCAAAAGGCGATTGAGCGGAGCTGCTGTTCATTAGCCAACTCCAGACAAGAGCGATAACAATCCGCCAACTGTATGCAATGAAGTTCCGTCAAAGCTCCCGAAACGATTGGTCCTACCGTATGGATCACATAGTCGCTGGGCAGATTGTAAGCAGGGGTGATCTTAGCCTTTCCGGTAGGCTCTTCATGACCCTGCTGTATCATCAGTTCATGACATTTGAGCCGCAGCTGTATCCCGCTGTAACTATGTATGATGTTATCGATGCAGCCGTGACATGGGATAAAACACCCTTCCATCCGGCTGTTGGCAGCGTTGACGATGGCATCTGCTTTAAGAGTTGTAATATCCCCCTGCCAGAGTACTATCCCTTTTCCCTCCGGCTTATCGGAAACAGCCGGAAGCTTTTCGGCATCAACGATCCCCCGCACCTTTATTTCT
>JAUNBU010000113.1 GCA_030526925.1 Bacillota bacterium
CATTTTTAAAACTTCCTGGCTATCGTTATCTACAAGGACACCGTAGTTTCCTGTATGGCGATCTGTATTTAATATCAGTGCATCAAATACGACCATACGCCGAAAAGCCTCTCCGCTTCCTATGCTATCAAAATATGACAGAAGTTTTTCTGGGTCGCTTGTTTTTCCAAGTGCTTTCCATATTGGCACAAAGCCTGTTTTTTCTGAAGTGAATAATTTACACGATGATGCAAGTTTTCCATGGTGCTTTACCAAATCATATGAAATATGGTCTTTACAAATTTGACCGCTTACCTGTGATGCATAATACTCCGAATAAGGTTCCAGCCCTGCATTTCTTGCTCCGGAAGTTCCTCGTTTAAGCAGATATATGTCTTTATCATCTTTCCTGATCCAGCACTTCGCATATGTACCATCTGTACCAAATTCTGGAGATGTGGTCGAAAAGCCCTCTCCATAAAGCCCACCTTCAAAGGCAATTTTGGCTATCGTATCATTGAAAGGATTTTGATACAGCGATACCTCATTCCAAACTAATCCGCTCTTCTCCGGCTTGATCCAAAAGGTATCGTTCAAAGTCATTGCACGTGTTACTCGTATGAATCCATCCAGATCATAACATCCACACACACGCAACAGTCTTTCTATATGTGCTCTATGTTTAGGCGCTTGCCTTTTTTCCAGCCAATCAGCCAAATTTTCAAAACCCAGAGGATGCGGCTCATTCTTTTCGGATATGATTTCGAAATTAACACTACCGTATTTATTTTTTATCGTTTTAAAGGAAAGAATTTCTCTATCTTTGTTCATCAACAAGAATGTATTTTCCCAATTCATATCCGCAGTCTCCTTCTTCGCTTTTTAAGTATTATACCACAAACTGCCCTACGTTAACACGGTTTGTACTCAATAAAAAACTCCTTCAATCGTCTTATGATCAGACCAATTAAGGAGTTCTTATTATTTAAATACTAGTCAATATACTTATTGATTTGCTTATCAAAGCTATACACGTCATCTCCCAGTATTCGATGCCTTGCTATCAAAATACAGTCAACAAAGTCCATATTCGTTTCTCCATATAATCTAAGTGCTTCAACCATTGCTTCGAATTTCTCTATGTCGATTTCATGCAAAACAGTACACAATGTCTCTGCGATTTCATCGCGAGCCACATGATACACACCATTCAAAACGTATACGACCTCGGCAATCACTTCCGGAATCGTGTAAGCGCCCTTTTCGATTACACCTTTTGCTGCCTCTGATTGCTGGCTATCATTCAGTATATATCTTAATATAACATTTGCATCAATCAATTTTCCCATGTTTCTCCATCATTGCCTTCACAAAAGCATTCTCTTCCTCTGCGACTAAAGCCGGGTTCGCATAATGATTTAGAACACTGTAAGCGCTTCTATTTTCCGCCCTGATCGCAAAAGGCATCCCTTGATCGATCACGCTTTGCCTGGCAAAGATACGTACTGCTTCGGAAAAAGAAGTACCTAAATCCCGATATAATTCTTCCACTTCTTTTTTTAATTCTGCATCCATACGGACCTGCAATGTTGCTTCCTTTGCCATTAAAATCGCCTCCTTTGTAATACGATTGTACTACATTTCGCTTTTTTTGTCAATCAAAGGAGTTTATAGGTTTCGCTCATCAGAGTTTATCGCCCTGCCCTAGCTTGCTCTCCGCTCGATGCGCAGCTTATCGGCGATGATGGCTATGAATTCGCTGTTTGTCGGCTTGCCTTTGTCGTTTTGGACCGTGTAGCCGAACAGCGCATTGATGGTCTCCAGCCGCCCCCTGTTCCAGGCCACTTCTATGGCGTGGCGGATGGCACGCTCCACACGGCTCGGCGTAGTGTTGTTAGCCTTGGCGATGGCAGGATACAGCTCCTTGGTAACCGCGCCCAGCAGCTCGATATCTCCCACCACCATGATTATGGCGTCCCTCAGGTAATGATACCCCTTGATGTGTGCGGGCACACCGATCTCATGAATTATATTGGTTATTTCGATTTCCAGGCTCCGTTCTTCGTTATCGTCCTTGTTGGTCAATATAGCTCTGGCATACTTGTTGTCCGCCTTCTCATCAACCCCTGCCAGCTGATTGATCCTCTTCATCAACACATCCAGATTAAAGGGCTTCACTATGTAATATTCAGCCCCCAGACTGATTGCCTTCTGAGTGATGGGTTCCTGTCCAACTGCCGACAATACGACAGTCCGCGGATACTTTTCCATATCCAGATTGTTGATGGTCTCCAGCACACCCAGCCCGTCAAGATGCGGCATTACCATGTCCAATATCAGTATCTCCGGCTGCATTTTTTTGATATTCTCCACCGTTTTGATCCCATCGTGGGCAACAAAAGACAGTTCTATGTCATCCTTCTCCCCAAAATAGTCCACCAGCATCTCACAAAATTCCTTATTGTCATCAGCAATACCAACTTTAATTCTCCTCATTTCGCTCTCCTCCCACTTTCTTTGTCAACAAAACGGTTTATTTTCGGTTTTTAACACCACTACTATTTTTAAATAATGGCAGTCCTTAATCAATGAAATACGAAATACAATTTTCCTTACTTTTCGACAAGATTCGACTCCTCCAACATCCATTCGATAAATATCCCGTATCCTCGCTGTGGGTCGTTGAGAAACACATGAGTCACCGCTCCGATTATCCTGTCGTTTTGGATAATAGGACTGCCGCTCATGCCCTGAACTATGCCGCCGCTTTCGGAAAGAAGCTCCTCGTCGGTCACCTTGATGACCATGCTTTTGTCCTCCGGCTCATCCTGCTTCTCGACTTTTTCGATCTCTATCTCAAACCGTTTTACTTCGTTATTGGAAAGGGTGGAAAGGATGTACGCCTTGCCCAGCTCCACCTGCTCTCTTGTTCCTATTGCCAAGGGCTTTTCATACAAAGGGTTCTCTATGGGATGATAGGCTATACCGAATACGCCAAAACCGCTGTTTCTCTCCAGGCTTCCCAGCGGATCGCTGGCATGATAGAAGATGCCCTTTATCTCTCCCGGCTCCCCGCTCTTTCCTTCCTGAACCTCCTGGACCTTGGATTCCAGCAAAAGTCCCGTTTCCACGGAAAGGATAGAGCCCGTCTCAGGATCTACGATGCCGTGCCCCAGGGCGCCGAAGGTTGAATTGGTCGGATCGTAGTAGGTCAGAGTCCCGATGCCCGCCGTCTTGTCCTTGACCCAGACACCCAGCTTGTAAAGGCCGTCCTCTCCCGACTGTACTGGATCGATGTTCACGTTGAGGATTTCCTCGTTCCGCTTTATCTTCAGCTTCACCGTGTCCTTTATCTCATTTATCAGCGACTGGACCTCGTCTGCCCGGTACACCTGGGTCCCGTTGATTTCAAGGATGGTGTCTCCAATCTGAAGACCGCTCAGAAGCCCCGGATTTACCTTGTCGCCGTTTTTTCCTTCGATTTCCTCCAGTCCTACTATCAAGACTCCCCGCACGTCCATTTTGACGCCTACAGACTGACCGCCCGGAACCAGTACCCGCTCCGCTACCACAGGCGCCGTAACTGCGCTTTCCTCCTGCGGGAACACCTGTCCGATGACCGCAATGGAAAGAAGAAGTCCGCAAAGTATGAGCGCACTCTTTGCAAAAAATCCTTTCATTCAATGCCCCCTAGCTGTCAAAGTTTTCGAGGAATTTCCCCAGATCGTCTTCCGTCTCTATCCGTACCCCGTCTACGAATAGCTGCTGGTCGCTCTCGGAAAGCAGATCAAAGGGAATAGACGTGATAAGATAGAGCTCCTCACTGCCGTCTGCGTCGCATAGGAATACCTTAACCACGCCGTCCACTTCTTTTATTAAATATGTTTCCGGTTCTGTTTCCGTGACAGATTCTTTTTTGTTTTTTGTGGATTTTTGTGAATCCTTTTCGTCCGTCTGCTCTATTACCACCTTCTGTACCGCATCCTCGGCGCTTTCCTCGTTATCTATGGTCCGGTAGTTGAGCCATATTCCGAAAGCCAGGATAAACACGCCCAGCGATGCGAAGATGATCCTGTTCCTCAGTTTTTTTCTTCTCGTGTCTCTAAACATAATTCGTCACCTCATATGTATTATTATCAAATTTTTCCTGTTTATACATCAGGCGCAGCAGCCTTTTTAACGGCATACGACTGACATAATTACGTTCATTTTTACAAATACTAAAGGCGTACAATTGACAGAAACCAAAACAAAGGAGAACCAACTATGAAATATCAGGATACTGCCTGCCTGACCAAAGAAGTAGGAAAAGGCATCGACATGGCTATCTATTCCTTTGACCAGCTGCTGGAGCGAGTGAAGGATCCGGCTTTAAAGAAGGTCATCACCGAATCGAGAAACGACCACAAGCGTCTGCAGGACGAAAACAACAATTTGCAAAAAGCCTACCACGTCATGAAGCAGGAGCCGGGCTCCATGGCCAAAGGCATGGCATGGATGGAGACAAACATGAAGCTTTCCATGGAAGACAGCGACCGGGTGGTGGCTGACATCATCACCAAAGGCTGCGATACGGGCGTCAAAAATCTTTACAAATATATCAACGAATATGCGGAATCCGACCTTGCGGCGGTAGAGACCGCCAGGAAGCTCATCGATATAGAAGAAACCCTGGAAGAAAACCTGCGCCTTTACCTTTAGAAATTTCTCTGCTATAATTGATTTGTTACAGCAAAATCAAATCAGATAAAGAGGTATCACTATGGAAAGAAAAACAGGTACGGTAGCAAGAGGAATTCGTTGTCCGATCATCAGAGAAGGAAACGACCTGGCTGACATCGTCGTAACGAGCGTATTGGATGCAGCAGCAAGCGAAGGCTTTGAACTTAGAGACAGAGATGTTATCTCCGTGACGGAGTCCGTGGTGGCACGTTCACAGGGAAACTACGTTTCAGTGGATGCCATCGCACAGGATATAAAGAACAAACTGGGCGGAGGTACCATCGGTGTCATCTTCCCTATTTTATCCAGAAACCGCTTCGCCATATGTCTCAGAGGCATTGCCCGGGGCGCAGAAAAGATCGTCCTCATGCTCAGCTATCCCAGCGATGAGGTGGGAAATGAACTGGTTTCCATGGATCAAATCGATGCGGCAGGCATCAATCCATACAGCGATGTTCTGGATCTTGTTAAATACAGACAGGCTTTCGGCGAGAACCTGCATCCTTTCACCAACGTAGATTACGTGCAGTATTACAGCGATCTGATCACCGAGGAAGGTGCACAGGTGGAGATCATCTTCGCCAACCATCCACAGGAGATCCTGAAACATACGAAAAAAGTCCTGACCTGCGATATCCACACCAGAGAGCGAAGCAAGCGCATCCTGCGTGAAAACGGCGCAGAGACCGTCCTGGGACTTGACGATATCATGACCGAATCCATAGACGGCAGCGGCTGCAACGAGCGTTTCGGACTTCTGGGTTCCAACAAGTCCACCGAAAGCTCCGTCAAGCTGTTCCCGCGTGACTGCACGGATCTGGTCTTCGACATCCAGAAGCAGATTTTGGATAAAACCGGCAAGCACGTAGAGGTGATGGTATACGGAGACGGCGCTTTCAAAGACCCTGTGGGCAAGATATGGGAGCTGGCAGACCCTTGCGTTGCCGTAGCAAACACACCGGGACTGGAAGGCACACCAAATGAACTGAAGCTTAAATATCTGGCAGACAACGACTTTAAGGACCTGACGGGAGAAGCCCTCAAGGAAGCCATTTCCCGGCGCATCCTGGAAAAGGACGAAAGCCTGGTAGGCAAAATGGAATCTCAGGGCACCACTCCCAGACGTCTGACAGATCTCATCGGATCCCTCTGCGATTTGACCAGCGGCTCCGGTGACAAGGGCACACCGGTAATTCTCGTACAAGGATACTTCGACAACTATACATCATGATGAAAAAAAATAAACTCGGCAACACGGATCTATACGTGACCCCCGTTTCCTTCGGGGTGCTTACCATAGGAAACACTCAGCTGGACCTGCCCCTCGAGGACGGAGCCCGGCTGATTTCTTATGCCCTTTCCAAGGGTATCAATTTCTTCGATACAGCCCAGTATTACGAAACATATCCTTATCTTAAGGAAGCTCTGAAGGATATAGATATGTCGGCGGATACGGCTAAGCGACCAATCATTTGCACCAAATCCCTCTGTCTTTCCTACGAGGAAATGGAAGAAGCCATTGAAGAAGCTCTGCGGGATATGGAGCTTTCCGTCATCGACATCTTCCTGCTCCACGAAGTGCGTCAGGATCCCGACTGGCAGATGCGCCAAGGAGCCTGGCAATGCCTTATCGACTACAAGGCCAAAGGCGTCATCACAGCCATCGGCGTCTCCACCCATCACGTAGACGTGGCAGAAAAGATGGCAGACATCCCCGAATGCGACATATTGTTCCCGCTGATAAACTTCGCCGGACTGGGCATCCGCAAGGGCGACGGTCCCGGCACATGCGAGGAAATGGCTGCCGCCATGGAAAAGAACGCCCGCAAGGGCAAGGGCGTTTTCGCCATGAAGGCCTTCGGCGGCGGCAATCTGACCGGCGACTACATAAAGGCTCTCGACTATGTATTTTCCATAGAGGGCGTCGCCTCCGTCATGGTGGGCATGGGCAAAGAAGAAGAGGTAGACAGGCTGGTGGAATACGCACAAGGAACCCTTTCCAAAGACTATCAGCCCGATATCAGCCATAAAAAAATCCACATCGACCCCGGCGATTGCGAGGGATGTGGTATTTGTATAGAGCGATGCACCAGCAAGGCTATCTTCAGAAACGACCGGGGTATCGCAGAGGTAGACCACAGCCTCTGCCTCACATGCGGCTACTGCGCTCCCGTCTGCCCCGTCCGCGCCATCATCATGTATTAGCCGACTACTGCCGTCGGTTCTCCGCCAGCATCATATCCTTCACCTTCATGAGCCGAGTCTGGTTGCCCCTCTCGT